>CAZLOF010000292.1:0-6256 GCA_964560745.1 uncultured Thermoflexus sp. | reverse complement strand
ACTTATTTCAAGGCACAACGCTCATGCCACACGGCTCACGACTCATACCCCACGATTCAAAGCTGCCGTATTAAGACGATTGCCGGTCAGTGGGGCAATGATATAACGTTTTACTGCATCTACAATCCAGCGCCAATGTGAAACAACGTGCAAACCTACCAACACCAACACAAGATTGGCCGAGAGATGATGCAGCCCTTCCCATTGTCGCCCGCCCGAAATGCTTAAGCCCAGCACTGGAACCACGATGCGCGAGATCATGATGCCAGATACAGCGATCAAACCAAAATCGAGCAATAGCAAGGTGTTTAGCACATAGTTTAAGCGCGTCATGGTGGGCAATTGGCTAAAGAATTTGCGCGTAACGGCCACCACCCAACGCCAATGCAGCAATAAATGGGTCAGCAACATACTCACAAAGGCCAAGCCAAACCATTCGTGAATGGTAATGCCCGTCATATGCGCATCACGGGCGACAAAAAATGCGGCAAAAATGCCAAGATCGACGAAAAGATTAACTTTATTGAGATTCCACACCGATTTAGTTGCGGTTGTGGCGGTTGTTTTAGTTAGATTGTTCATGATTTTGTCCTGTTGCACAAAATCATACAAAAACCAAACCCATTTTGCTAGTGACCGAAGGCAGAAGCCGCATATGACTCAGGTGTGTGACTTAGGTCATATTATGAAATGCTGACCAAGCCATGCCGCACGGCTGTAATGAGCGCTTGGGTGCGATCATTGGCATGCAATTTGCCGAGAATATTGCCCATATAATTTTTGACCGTGCCTTCGGTCAAAAAGAGCTGGTCGCCAATTTCTTTGTTGCTTAACCCCTGCGCCACGAGGCTAAGAATATCATGTTCGCGCTCAGTCAAGGTTTCGATCAACGGCGAGCGCCCCGCCGCAATGGGCTGGGTGGCAGCGATATGGCCTTGGTCATTCACCGTCAAATTAACAGCGCGTCTAAATTCATCCATCACCTTGCCCGCCACCAATGGGTCGAGTTGCGACTCGCCCCGTTTAACGCTACGAATGGCCTCGGCCAACACCGCCGACTTTACACCCTTGAGCAAATAGCCATGCGCCCCGGCCCGAATGGCATCGAACACCAAATTATCGGTGTCATAGGTGGTGAGAATGATGATGCGGGTGGTGGGTAAGGCCTGATGAATATGGCGGGTAGCCTCGATACCGGTTTTGCGTGGCATTTGAATATCGAGCAACGCCACGTTGGGCGTATGCAACAAAGCCAGACGAATGGCTTCTTCGCCGTCTTCGGCCACGCCCACTACCTCGATATCGGGCTGTTTGGCCAACATCAAGGCAAGGCCATCGCGTATCAATTCTTGATCATCGGCAATCAGCAAGCGGATTTTTGGGGTGGGTGTTGTCATGTCGGTGTTATACCATTTAAATTGATTAAGCTGCAAAAGATTTTCGCCGAAATCACGACTGTTGATCTTGAAAAGTCGTCATGGTGGGTTGCCTCCAACAAGCTGCAACGCGCATAAACCTCGGATGTCTTATAGACAAATAAAATAAAGTTCGCGTATAGGTCGTATGATAGCGGCGGCGCTGTTTGCCTATAGCGCAGGGATTAAAATCCCGCGCTGGGCGCACAAAGACCGCCTTCGCGGTCTAAATTTTTAGCCTGCGAAGGCAGGCTTCGTATGCCCAGCGTGCCATTTCTAATGGCCGCGCTATTTGTAAATATGCAATGTTTAATTTGCTTGTCTATTAGTACAGCTTGCTGTTATAGCCGCGACTTGTGCTAAGACATCCGAGGTTTCAAAATTGTCAAATTTTGACAAAGCATTTTCATGCAATTTAATACTATACTAACGACTATACCAACACAAAGCAAATCACTTACGCGGTATATCAAAAATAAAACACTGGTTTTTATAAAATTCGCCTAAAAACCAACTCATCAAATCTGCATTTTAATCAATTGGATTCGTAGCGCCTATTGTCGACATAGGGCTAGCGTGAGCCTTGCTTTATGGATAAATTTTTAGAAAAAGGAGATCAAGACATGAAAATGAAACCATTTAAAACCGGTCTGTATGTGATCGGGGTTGCATGTGCAATTGGGCTAGCCAACGCCCAAACCGCACAGGCCAATACCATTATCGTCAATACAAGCTCAGATAGCCCTAGTGCTGCCCAATGTAATTTGCGCAATGCCATCATTGCCGCCAACACCGATAGCGCAGTTGGGGGCTGCACCGCGGGCAAAGGCGCTGATACGATTATTGTGCCAGCCGGTGAGCATGATATTTATGGTAGTGTTTTTTCGAGCACCATCACCATTGCAGGTGAAGGGGTGAATGTAACCAGACTTCGTTCAGTAGATAGCGGCGATCTGCGCATTAGCGAAGA
Organism: uncultured Thermoflexus sp.; assembly: GCA_964560745.1. Taxonomy (GTDB): domain Bacteria; phylum Chloroflexota; class Anaerolineae; order J036; family Brachytrichaceae; genus AQU-03. Next base: position 3,871 of record CAZLOF010000292.1, on the reverse strand, counting down.
GGGAGATGTAATATTTTCTTCGTTATCGATAGGGGGATTCAGAAATGCCGGTAAAACCAAGCTAAGCGTTTGTCAAATTAGTTACGGTTATATTATAAATATGCCTACGGGGCAATTAGCTTTTGAACAATGCGATGCATCAGGTGATTCCACTATCCAAAATCATGGGAAATTAAACATTTATGGCGGCAACTGGGTCAGCGCTAATGCTGTAATAGCGCTACTTGACAATACAATTTCTGGCACAGCAATTATTCGTAGTACCAACTTACAACCATACATAATTCAAAACGCAGGTGATTTACGTTTAGAACTAACTGATTGCACCCCCACCCCCACCGACATATATAGCTATTACAAAGGAGAATCCGGCGGCTGCATTTACAACACCGGCAAACTTCATATGCTGTATAGCCGTGTGCATAGTTTTAATGCCAGATCGGGCGGCGGCATTTATAACAGCGGCGAGGCCATCATCGAATGGAGCGCCATTTACGAAAACCGCGCCGAGAATGGCGGCGGGATTGAAAACACGGGCCGCATGACCTTGATCGGCAGCAGTGTTTACTCAAATTCGCTGAGCGGCAGCGTGAGCTATGGCGCGGGCATTCGCAATGTCGGCGGGGTGTTAAACGTAATTGGTAGCAACATCAATGGCAACGTGGGGGGCGGGCTATATAACTTTGGCGGTGAGTTGTTGGTAGACACCAGCGCCATTTACGACAACAGCAGCCAAAGTTATGGCGCGGGCATTTATAACAACCAACGCGGTGTAACATTGCCCAGCAAGCTGACCGTGATGAATAGCCGTATTTACAACAACACCGCCAGCGAATTTGGCGGCGGCATTTCAAACGACACCGACATGATGTTGAGCAACAGCGCCATTTATAGCAACACCGCCAAACGCGGGGCTGGCCTCAGCCATTTTAGCGGCAATGCCGAATTGGTCAATGTCACCCTGAGCGGCAATATGCTCACTGAGGAAGCCACAGGCAGCGCCATGCGCGTGAGCAGCGGCGGCCTAACCATGACCAATGTCACCATTAACGGCAGTGTGTTGGCCGCCACGTGGCCGGGCGCTGGCCCAAATGGCGAGGTGCGCATCGCTAACAGCATTTTGTCGGGCAGCACACCCAATTGCAGCCAATCGGGCACAGTGGTGTTTAATTCGTTGGGCAACAATATTATTAGCGATAACAGTTGCAAAACATTTTTAGTCGCCAGCAACGACAAGCACAACACCGACCCACTGCTCGGCCCGTTGGCATCTGAAGGCGGCGCACCGCCCACCCACGCCTTATTGGTCAACAGCCCCGCCAAAAATGCCGCCAATATTGTGTTGGCCCCGCCTGCCGACCAGCGCGGAACGCCGCGTATATGGGGCGGCATCGCCGACATCGGCGCATATGAGGCGGTTGATTTGAGCGGCATTCGGCGCGTTTATATCGCCTTGGCAGCGCGGTAAATGTAGAGACGCGCCGGTGGCGCGTCTATGGAGTTTGAGACGCGCCGGTGGCGCGTCTTCAATTTGGCAGAAATTAAGACGCACCACCGGCGCGTCTCTACAATTAACGCCATGCTTTACCAACGCTTCATGCTCGCCATCAGCATCGTAACCCTGCTTGCGTTAAATGGGCCAGTGGCCCACAGTGCCAATACCACCCCGAACGGACTGCCGCCCGGCTTTACCGACACACCCATCATGACCCTAAGCAACGGCACGGATATCGCCTTTACCCCCGATGGGCGCATGTTGATCAGTTCGCAAAATGGCAAACTATATGTGTTGCCACCCAACCAAAACCAAGCAGTGGTGGCACTCGATTTAGCTGGCACGATTTGCGATAACAACGAGCGTGGGTTGTTGGGCGTGGCGGTTGACCCCAATTTTGAACAAAATCACGCCATTTATGTATATTACAGCGATCGTAATGGCGTGCCATTGGCCGATTGTTCAACCTCGCAAATCCAAATCAATCGCGTGGCACGCTACACCCTCGAACACGATAACAGCATTGCACCCGCCAGCGCCGACATTATCATCGACCATATCTCGGCCTTAAAAGGTAATCACAATGGCAGCAGTATGGCATTTGGGGCCGATGGGTATCTTTATGTCGCCGTTGGTGATGCCGGAACCTTGGGGGTGTTGTCGCAAGATTTAACAAAGTTGAATGGCAAAATTTTGCGCATCGACCCCAATAATGCCGCAAATCCCATCCCGCCCGATAACCCATTTGCCAATGCCGAAGGCGCACGCCGCTGCGGCAACCCTGCTGCCAACCCCAATGACACTGGCCCCTGCCAAGAGATTTTTGCCTTTGGTTTGCGCAACCCTTGGCGCATGGCCTTTAAACCCGGCACTTCACAGTTTTATATCAATGATGTCGGGCAAGGCACATGGGAAGAGATCAATTCGGGCTTGCTGGGGGCCAATTATGGCTGGCCGCTGCGCGAAGGCAATTGCACCTTTGGCTCGATGGTTGAATGCGACAGCCCGCCCCTTGGCCTGACCAACCCATTATTTAGCTACGATCACACCGAGGGCTGTTCGTCGATCACGGGCGGGGCCTTTGTGCCCGATGATGCTTGGGTTGCGCCTTATCGTGGGCAATATTTGTTTGCCGATGTGGTCTGTAACCGTATTTTTTTACTGCGCCCCACCCCAAATGGCTATCAAAAAGAAGATTTTGGCGCGGCCTTAGGTGATGTAGTGACGCTCAAATTTGCCCCCAACACCGGCGATTTATATTACCTGACCTACAGTTTTAGCGTTTCTGGGCCAAGCGCCGTGCGGCGCATTCGCTATAACGGCAATGGTAATGCCCCGCCCAACGCCAGCGCCAGTCATTTGCCTAGCTATGGCAATGCCCCATTAACCGTAACGTTTGATGCCCGCCAAAGCACTGACCCAGACAATGACAAATTAAGCTACGCTTGGCAGTTTGGCGATGGCAGCGGTGAAACAGCGTCAAACACTGCCATCATTACCCACACCTACCAAACCAATGGCATTTTTATCGCCAGCCTAAGCGTAACCGACGACAAAGGCAACGCCGCGCCCACCCTTTATCTGCGGGTCGATGTTGGCAATACCCCGCCGCAGCCCATGTGGACGGCCCCTGCATCCGAGCAATCGTATGCGGTTGGGCAAGAGGTTGTGTTACGTGCCAGTGCCACCGATACCGAAGATGGCGCTTTGACCGCCAACCAATTGACATGGCGGGTGTTATTGCATCATGTCGATGCAGTGCATCCGCAAAATGCCCATACCCACCCTTATGTCGCACCTACAATGGGGTCAAGCATCTCATTCACCATGCCCCCACCCGAAGACATTAACGCCTTGCCTAGTTTCTTAGAGGTGCAACTGACCGCCACTGATTCGCAAGGGCTGGCCCAAACCATCACCCGCACCATTCAGCCGCGCCGTGTCAATCTCGCGCTGCAATCACAACCCGTTGGGCTAGCGTTTATGGTGAATGGCTATACCTTTACCCAAACTCAAACCTTCACAGCGTGGCAAGGCTATCGGCTAACATTGAGCGCCCCATCATTTCAAAACATCGCCAATAACGCAAACGCCCAAGCCTTATTTCAGCGCTGGCGCATAGACGATGGCAATCGTTATGGCAGCAACCCGTATAGCTTCATCATGCCCGCCACACCGGTGCAGGTGTTGGCCGAATATGAGGTGTTAAACACCCGTCTGCAATATCGCGTGTTGTTGCCTTTGGCAGCCCGTTAACACCCCTTAAAAGCAGTGAAATCAGCGTTTGTGTTTATTGATTTAAGGCTAATACGTAAAATAAACAGAAGTAGAGACGCGCCACCGTGTAACACGGTAGCGCGTCTCTACAGTTATGGC
>CAZLOF010000291.1:0-6275 GCA_964560745.1 uncultured Thermoflexus sp. | reverse complement strand
CTTTGCACTTATGTTGCTTACCCCAGTCGTTTTTCTCATTTTTAACCGCCCGTCGTTAACCGCGCGGGTGTTTGAGCGTATTCGGCAGGCGCAGCCACGCCAATTGCTCATTGTGGCAGATGGCCCACGTGCAAACCGTGCAGGCGAAGCCGAGCTATGCGCCCAAACCCGCGCCATTATCGAGCGCATCGATTGGGATTGTGACGTGCAACGCAATTATGCCGATGCCAATCTGGGCTGTAAACGCCGCATCGCGTCGGGTTTAGATTGGGTTTTTGCCACCGTCGAAGAAGCCATTATCTTAGAAGACGATTGTTTGCCAGAACCAACCTTCTTTCGCTTTTGCGCAGAAATGCTCGACCGCTATCGCCACGATGAACGCATTATGGGCATTGGCGGGGCCAATTATCAATTTGGGCAACGGCGCGGCGCCAATAAAACCGACAGCTATTACTTTTCGCGTTTTTGCCACATTTGGGGCTGGGCCTCGTGGCGGCGCTCGTGGCAATTGTATGATGTTGAGATGAAGCTATGGCCCGAAGTCAAGCGGCTCAGTTGGTTGAACGACATCATTATGAATGATGCGATTGCGGCCCAATGGGGGCGCATGTTTGATCGGGTGGTGGCGGGCGAACTTGACACTTGGGATTGTCAATGGGCCTTTGCCACATGGATTCACGCCAAACTTGGCATTGTGCCAAATGGCAATCTGATCAGCAATATCGGATTTGGCGCACAAGCCACGCATACCAATACACGCGGGGCACGCCCCCCCCTCACCGCCAACCTGCCAACCCCAGCGATGACCTTCCCATTGCAGCATCCCAACTACGTCATCCGCGACAAAGCCGCCGATGACTTCACCGACCTCGTACAAAAAGACACCCTCTCACGGTTGGAGAGGGTGCGGTTGCGGCTAAAAAAAGTGCTAAGTTAGAAGTGCTAAGTGCTAAGCAATTAAAACTTATCACTTAGCACTTTCAACTTGCTACTTCTCTAAAGTGGAATATTCCCATGCTTGCGCGGTGGGTTGCTGTCGCGTTTGTTGCGCAACATTTCGAGCGCATTGATGAGGCGTGGGCGCGTTTCACGTGGCTCAATGATGTCATCGACATAGCCGCGGCTGGCGGCGACAAATGGGTTCGAGACCTCTTCACGATATTTTGCCACCATTTCGGCTTTCTTCGCGACTGGGTCATCCGAATTGCTCAACTCGCGGCGATACACCACATTTACCGCGCCATCTGGCCCCATCACAGCCAATTCGGCGCTCGGCCAAGCCAAAACCAAATCGCCGCGTGTGGCACGTGGCGACATCACACAATAAGCGCCGCCATAGGCTTTGCGCGTAATGACGCATAGCTTGGGCACAGTGGCTTCGCAATAGGCATAAAGCAGTTTTGCCCCGGCCCGAATGATGCCGCCATGCTCTTGACCAACCCCCGGCAAAAAGCCCGGCACATCTTCAAATGTAATAATCGGGATGTTGAAACTGTCACAGAAACGCACAAAACGTGCGGCTTTTTCGCTGCTGTTGATGTCGAGCACGCCAGCCAATACTTGTGGCTGGTTCGCGACAATGCCGACTGAATGACCGCCCATTCGCGCAAACCCGATCACGATATTGCCTGCAAAATGCTCTTGCACTTCCATAAATTGCCCATCATCCACCACTTTGCGAATCACTTCGATGATGTCGTAGGGCTTGTTTGGCGTATCGGGAATGAGCGTATCGAGTGATTCATCCATGCGCAATGGGTCATCTTTCGACTTTACATAAGGCGGGTCTTCCATATTGTTGCTGGGCAAATAACTGAGCAACATGCGCAACAAAAACAGACAATCAGCTTCACTTTCGGCAGCAAAATGGGCCACACCGCTGGTGGTGTTATGAATCATTGCGCCGCCTAACTCTTCAAAGGTCACATCTTCATGCGTGACCGTTTTAACCACATCGGGGCCAGTCAAAAACATATAGCTGGTGTTTTTGACCATAAAAATAAAATCGGTAATAGCAGGTGAATACACCGCGCCACCCGCACACGGCCCCATAATGGCGCTTAGCTGCGGCACCACGCCGCTGGCCATGACATTGCGCAAGAAAATGTCGGAGTAGCCCACCAAAGACATGATGCCTTCTTGAATACGAGCGCCACCTGAATCACAAATGCCGATGATCGGCGCACCATTTTTCATCGCCATTTCTTGCAATTTGACGATTTTGCCAGCGTGGGCTTCGCCCAAACTGCCGCCCAATACGGTGAAGTCTTGCGAAAATACATAAACAAGCCGGCCATCAATCGTGCCCCAGCCTGTAACAACGCCATCACCCAAGGTGACACTGCCATTGCGCCCGCCGACAAAGGCATCGGTTTCTCTAAAAGTGCCTTTATCGAGCAAAAGCTCGAGTCGTTCGCGGGCGGTTAATCGACCCTTGGCATGTTGTTGATCAATTTTTTCTGGCCCACCGCCCAGCATTGACCGGGCACGAAGATTGCGCAATTGCGTAAGTTTGTCAGGTGTATTCACCCCGGGTGTAACCCGCGTTGATGTTTCGGTCATAGTTATCGTTTAATTATATTGGGTATCATCACAATAAACAGGAATATGCGCTAAAAATCACATGCCAAATTTACTAGCACGCTGGCAATAATCCCTCATTTTTACCTTATTTTACGCCGATTAAGCCAAAGCAAAACCGCAGTTGTGAGCAAAGCCGCCCCACTTGTCACCGCCAAGGCCCCCAAGGTTTGAAAAGCCTCGCTCGACCGGCTAAATGCTAGCCGATTGAGCCACTGATGCGCCAAATACAGCCCCATACCGCTCAAACTTGCTCGCCATACCCAGCCCCGCCGCCGATATACGCCCCATGCACAAAGCACAAAAAAGATCGCCCAAGGCAAACTGCCCACAGCAACATAGATCGGGGGTAATTGGGTTGGCAAATCGGGCAGGGCGCTGGCTTGTTGAATGGATAAGGCAACTCGGGCAATATTCACCACTGCAAATACACCTAGCCAAGCAATCAACAATTTGTGCCGCATGATGACGATTAAACAATCATGGCTTCAACCCACTCTGCCATGATGGGGGTCCAAGCGGGGCCGTAGACGTTTGGGGGGATGGCATAAATGACACCCGGCAGGCGATCTGATCCACCCACAATGGGCGCGTGGTCGCGGGTTGTCACTACCACCCCGCTGTGATGCGCTTCGGTCTCGTTGACCAATTCACGTAAAAAACGCCGCAAAAAACGCTGCACATCTTCGGCTGGCTCATTCGGTCGATTGTCTTCGGGGATATTCTGGTCGGGTTGCGCAGGCGCATGGTTAGCCTCGGTGGCCGAATGCCAAACGTTAATACGCACACGTTGATCGGTGGATTGTGCCACCATCATTTTGCCCCCTTCGATCACCATTGGCAAGGTGATATTAAATTTTTTGTCGAGTGGACGCGACACCCAACTGGCGCTGCGACCAATATTGAGAAAAGGCGATATTTCGGGCGCAAGCAACCCGCTATATGCCCCAGTCGCCAACACAACATGTTGCGCCCGCACGGTATAACCATTCCCCAAGACATGTAATACGCCGTCATCGACTTCAACGTGTTGAATCTCGATATTTTCGCGTAACACAATATTCTCATGCGTCAATAAAGCACTTGTCAAGGTGTTTATTGGCATTAACAATGCTGGTTGGGTATCGACAATGCGGATCGAAGTCGCAAAGGGTTGAGACTCGCTGACAGCGATGCTGGCCTTCATACGGCGCACTGCCACTTGATGTGACATAGCGAGTTGCGCCAAGCGATCCATGCCATAAACGGTATCGTCGTTGTGTTGGGGGGCAGGGTCGGCCATCACCAAGCCGACCGAAAGGCGCGTTGCTCCTTTGGCTGCCGATTGCGCATCAAATACCGCTACGTTTTTACCCGATGTCGCCAATCGATGCGCAATCATTGCGCCGGTTAGGCCAGCACCAATAACAAGGATTTGAACATCGGGCGAACTCATTTTTGTGAATTACGAATTACGAATTACAAATGAGTCGCAAGGAAGCTTTCAGTTCCTCATTCGTCATTTGTAATTCGTAATTCATCATTGTTTTAGGTAATTAAAAACTTCTTGGGCATGACCATCGGGTTTTACCGATTCCCAAATTTTTTCAATACGGCCATCAGCCGCAATAACATAGGTACTACGCTGCACGCCCCAATATTTTTTGCCATACATGCTTTTTTCTACCCATAAGCCCAGTGGCTGAATGAGTGTTTTGTCAATGTCGGCAATCAAAGCAAAATTGATCTTGTGTTTTTCGGCAAATTTAGCATGTGATTTCAAATCATCTGGGCTAACGCCGATCACTTGCACGTTGAGTGCGGTAAATTGCGACAAACTGTCGCGAAAGCCAGCGGCTTCCGTTGTTCACCCAGGGGTATCATCTTTGGGGTAAAAATATAATACCGTGCGCTTGCCCAGCAAGGTGGCGGGGCTGACCTCGCCTGCCGGGTGGGTAGGCAGGGTAAAGTTTGGCAATGTGTCTCCAACATTTATCATGCAGTCGATTATAGAATGGTTAGCTATTCAAAATTACGAATTACGAGTTACGAATTACAAGGCGCTTAACGCCTCATTCGTAATTCGTAATTCGTAATTCGTAATTTTTTATGAACACCGAATACGAAAATCTCATCACCGCTGCCATGCAAGATTGGCATGTTCCCGGCCTCGCCATCGCTATTATTAACCGCGACAAAGTACTCTATAGCCAAGGTTTTGGCTGGCGCGACCGTGAACAACAATTACCCGTCACGCCCGATACGATCTTTTGGATCGCCTCGTGCAGCAAGGCTTTTACGGCCTTTGCATTGGGCCTATTGATTGACGATGGCAAATTGGATTGGGACACGACTGTGCGCTCTATTTTGCCCGATTTTGCCATGCAAGACCCAATTGCCACTGAACGACTGACGGTACGCGACTTATTGTGTCATCGCTCTGGCCTGCCACGCCACGACAAGGCATGGTTTAAGGTGGCGGCCTCGCGTCATGAATTGATGCAGCGGCTGGCACATCTTGCGCCCAACAAAGATTTTAGGGCGGTTTATCAATACCAAAACATCATGTATATCGTGGCGGGGTTGGTGGTCGAGCGTGTTAGCGGCCTTAGTTGGGAGGCGTTTGTGCAACAGCGCATCGTTGCGCCATTGGGCATGAATCGCACCTTTTTTGCGCATGTTGCGGCGGCCCAAGCTGGTAATTTTGCCGAACCATATCAACCCGTGCCGCTACGCCGCGCCACCGCAATCGGTGAAATTCAACGCATGGCACATTATGCCCAAGAAAACTCGGCGCTTGGCCCAGCTGGTGGGATTCAATCGAATATCAACGATCTTAGCCATTGGCTGCGCATGAATTTAAGGTTGATGACCGACGATTTCCAATTGGGGCAATCCAAAATCAATCGGCAATCAACAATTGTTAATCTTTTTAAGCCGCAAGTGGTGGTGGGTGATGAAACCACGCTTGTTTACGGTTATGAAGAATTTGGGCATTCGACTTATGGTTTGGGTTGGCGGCTCAATACGTATCGTGGGCGTTGGCTGGCCCAGCATAATGGGGCTATTGATGGTTTTGGTTCGCATGTATCATTTTTGCCCGAAGCCGGTTTTGGGGTGGTGGCCCTTGCCAATGTCGATGCGAGCAGTTTACCCGCCACCTTGGCCTATTGTGCCTATGACCGGTTGCTAGGTTTGCCACCCATTGATTGGCTGGGGCGGTTTAAGGGCAAAATTGACAAGTGGCAAGCTGAGGCCGTTGCATTGCGCAATAAAGTTTTGGCCGAACGTAAGGCGGCTGCGGCCCCGCCCCGCTCGCTGCCCAATTATGTTGGGCAATTTGTCAACGCAGGTTATGGCGCAATCGACATTCGCCAACACAACGAGCACTTGGCAATGCGTTTTAATGGGCTTGATTTCAGCGTCAGCCATTGGCAAGATGACACCTTTGAAATTGATACCGAGACCTTTGATGATCCTAAGCTCATGACTTTCCGTGTGAGCGCCGAAGGACAGGTCACCGGTTTGGCAATTCAATGGGAGGCATCGGTCGCTGCCATTGAGTTTGAGCGCACATGACTAACGCGAACTTGCACGACAGCTATTTTCGTGATTGGATCAGCCAGCCCGGGGTGCTGGCTGATTATTTGCGTTATTATTTGCCATCGCACATTATCACACTTATCGACCCCGACACGGCTATCATCGAACAAGGC
>CAZLOF010000290.1:0-6341 GCA_964560745.1 uncultured Thermoflexus sp. | reverse complement strand
ACTTAAAGTTGCTGGGCATCTGCCCCTAGCGCACAAATGAGCCGAGCAACTTTGCCCGTGCCACCCGTTGATGGCGCAATGGGTGCATCGCCCCAATCCCTACTCCCTACTTAAGCGCCCCGACAATCGTTGTGGTGTTATGGCGCAGCATATCAAGATAGGTGGCGGCGGGGCCTTTGTCATCGCTCAGTGTGTCGAGATAAAGCTTTTCGATCACGCCGATGCCGGCCTCTTTTGCCACGGCTTCAGTCAGTTTGGGGTTCACGCCTTCTTCGATAAAGATGGCCTTGACCCCGAGCGGCTTGATCGTATCAACCAGCGCTTTGATATTGCGCGGGGTGGCTGCGCCGCTGGCGGTGCTGGGGCCGGGGATGACGGTGCCGACCACCTTGAAGCCATAACGCTGGGCGTAATAGCCAAAGGCATCATGAGTGGTGACGAGCACGCGCTTGTCGGCAGGTATTTTAGCGACCTCGGTCTTGATCATGGCATCGGTTTCTTTGATTTTGGCGATATAGGCCTCGGCATTTTTCTTCACCGCCTCCGCAATGCTAGGGTCGCTAGCGCTAACGAGCGCCACCACGCCTTTGGCGGCGTTGTTTACGGCTTGTTGCCAACGCTCGGGGTCTTGCCAATAATGCGGGTCATTGTCAAATTCGCTTTGAAATTGCGCGTCAATCTTGTTGAGCTTAACACCTTCGCTTAGGTCAACAATCGGGCGGCTCCCGCCCGCGTTTTTAATCAGTTTTCCTAGCCATTCCTCCTCAAACCCAGCCCCGTTAATAAATACGGCTTGCGAATCAGAAACCGCTTTGACATCTTTAGGCGTTGGTTCATATTCATGCGGGTCGGCCCCCAGCGGCACAATGCCATTGATGGTAATGCCTTGAATGCCTTGGGTGACATTAACCAGCGCATCACGCACAAACACGGTGCTGGCCGATAAATTGAGCGGCTTGGCTACTTTTGGCACTGCCGTGGCCGTGGGGGGCACTGGCGTGGGTGTCGGCGGCACTTTGGTGACCGTTGGCGCAACAGTGGGCGGCACAGCCGTTGCTGTCGGGGGCGCTTGAGTGGGTTTAGGAACCTCGGTCGGTTTGGGGGCAGCGGTTGGCGCTGGCGTAGCGGCTGGGGCACAAGCCGCTAAAGCGACGAGGGCCAAGGCACTAGCGATCAATAAATTTTTCATCATCGTATTATCCGTATTTAATGTGTATTAATAAGTATAACATGTTACAATTTTATACACACCTATACACACAAATATGAAAAAGGCGAAAAAACTCCCCGTCACGGTGCTGTCTGGCTTTTTGGGCGCTGGCAAAACCACCCTACTTAATCATGTGCTCAATAATCGGCAAGGCTTGCGCGTGGCTGTCATTGTCAACGATATGAGCGAGGTCAATATTGATGCCGACTTGGTGCGCGAAGGTTCGCAATTGAGCCGAACCGATGAAAAGCTGGTCGAAATGAGCAATGGCTGTATTTGTTGCACCCTGCGCGAAGATTTATTGCTAGAGGTGGGCAAATTGGCCGCCGAAAATCGTTTCGATTATTTGCTCATCGAAAGCACAGGGATTTCTGAACCGATGCCGGTGGCCGAAACCTTTACCTTTGACATACCGGGCGGGCAATCGCTCGGCGAAGTGACCCAGCTCGACACAATGGTGACGGTGGTAGATGGCTTCAATTTTCTGCGTGATTACAACGCCGCCGAGGCACTAAACGAGCGCGATTTAGCTATTGGCGAAGAAGATGAACGCACCATTACCGATTTGTTGGTTGACCAAGTGGAGTTCGCCGATGTCATCATTCTCAACAAAACCGACTTGATCGCCCCCGCCGAAGTGACGCACTTGGAAGGCATTTTGCATGCGCTCAACCCCGATGCCACCCTGATTCACAGTGCATTTGGCAAAATTGACCCAGCGCTCATTTTAAACACACGCAAATTTGATTTTGTGCGGGCCGCCAACAACGCAGGCTGGCTTAAAGAATTGCGCGGCGAGCATGTGCCCGAAACCGAAGAATACGGCATTGCCAGTTTTTCCTATTACCGCGACCGCCCCTTTCACCCCGAACGTCTGTGGGAGGCGCTCAATGCCCAATGGACGGGGTTGTTGCGTAGCAAGGGTTTCTTTTGGCTCGCCAGCCGCCCCAATCAAGTGGGCATTTGGTCACAAGCGGGCGGCATTATGCGAGTTGAACATGCTGGCCGTTGGAAAGCCGATACCAAGCGTGAGCAAATGTTGGTATTTATTGGGCAAGACATGGCGCGACTCAAACCCATCATCAGCGACTTGCTCGACACCTGTTTGCTCACCGACGCCGAAATGAAACTGGGGCCGAGCAAGTGGCCCGCGCTCAAAGACCCGTTTCCAATATGGTGAAACGATCATGCGCGAATACGATCATGGCTCACCCATTCATCCCAATCCTCGCCATAATCCTCATATCGAATAAAGTGTAAGCCATACCAAGCCTTTTTCACGGTAGCCGAATACCACTTTGAATAATAGGCCACTTTTACTTGCGCCCCAGCCGCAAAACCATGCGGCTGATATGGGCGAATGTCACGCTCGGCGACCCATTCTTCTGTGCCATCCTCCACATAATTCACCCACACTTTTGTGCCTTCGCGTGAACATGTCTTGGCTTTATACCACTGCCCTTCCCACTTCGCTTCTACCCGTTGTGGTATATCTACTGCTGTGCGCTTGGCGGTTTTGACCAGCAGTATTTGTGGGTCAAAATTGCCAGTTGTCAAAAACATTGATTTTTGTTCTTCAACAAAGGCCATTTCTAGCTCAATATAACGCGCCAGATCATAAAGCGAAATCTCGCCATCGCCATCCAAATCCACACTGGCATCCCCGCTCCAACCACGACAAAGACTCTCTGTAAACGTCCATTGCCCGGTAGAACTATTGCGGCTATAGGCAGAAGAGATGCAGGCCATCGCGGTTTTAGGGGCTTGTTGATGAATGGCGTCAATTAATCCGCCAGAATAACAACAATCTGCCAACAAAAGCACCCCTGCCCCGCGAAACGAGGTTTTGATCGCCTTAAAAATTGACGTAACAGACCACGAATAATCGTGATCATCGGCGTTTGCATCGTAATTAATAAAATAATGCTCGCCCGTCTCCCAATCCCAATCGCCATGACCGGCAAAATAAAAGATAAAAAGATGATCTTTGGCAGCGCTTGCCAAAAACTGAGGCAATTTCGCTTGAATATTTTCAAGCGTGGCCTTTTGATCTTGCAAATAACAAATTTGCTTGGCCGGAACACCTTTTGCCCGCAAAATATCAAGCCATCTTTTGTCGGCGCGATTGGGCACGGCATCGGGAAAAGATTCGTAGGCATCTGAATTGGCCCATTTCAAAATACCAACCGCAAAAACCCAAGTCTTTTCAGGGTTCCAAATTTCGGGGAGTGTTGCCATAGGGGTATCAAATAACGAGGCATTTGCTCAATAAACCATCAACTGCTGCCCTTGTCTGCGCCCATTATCGGTCAAAATCAAATGCCCATTCACTTGCATCACCAAGCCACGGTTGGCAGCAACGCCCACAATCTGCTGAGCAAACTGAGGCAGCCAGCGCAATTCACTACTCAGATGGGCCATTTCGGCCTCGTGGGCTTCGCCTTCTTCGCCCTCATGATTAAGCAAATGCACCAATAACGCCTCTAGCCCAATTTGCACCCGCTGCCGCTCAATGCGCCGCGCTTTGGCAATGAGGCCATGGGATGGCGAAAATAGCATGGCAGCAAAAAAGAAGGCCCCGGCCACACTCACAATCGCCCCCGCCACCGATGAATCGATGGCCAAGGCCAAGCCATAACCCAACACCGCCGACAGCGCCCCAATGCCCGCCGCCAAACCAATCATCATGGGCAATTTGTCGGTCAGTAAATAGGCGGCGGCAGCGGGCACGATCATCAGCGCCACCACCAATACCGCCCCCACCGAGGTAAACGCGCCAACCGAGGTGACAGACACCAAGGCCATGAGCGCATAATGAATAAAAAAGGGCGAAAAGCCCAAGGTAGCCGCTAAGCCAGCATCAAAGGTCGCCAGCTTTAGCTCTTTGTAAAACACGGTGATGAATAATAAATTGATGAGGCACAGCGCCCCCGCCACATAATACGATTGTGGGCCAAAATCGACATCGCCAATAAACAAGCGGTCGAATGCCACAAATTCGATATTGCCAAACAACACCGCATCGGTATCAAGGTGCACATTTTCAAAAAAACGCGCCACCAAAAAGGTGCCCAGCGCAAACATGGCCGGGAACACAATGCCAATCGCCGACTCACCGCCAACCCGTTGGGTATTTTTAAGCGCCTCGACCAAGGTTACGGTGACCAAAGCCGCCACCAGCGCCCCGACAAAGCCCGCAAATAAATCTGGCCCTTTGGCAAAAAAATAGCCAGCCACCAAGCCGGGCAAAATAGCGTGGCTGATGGCGTCACTCATCATGGCCATTTTGCGCAAAATAAGAAAAGTGCCAAGCAAGGCGCAGGCGACCGAAATAAGAATGCCTGTAATAACAATTTCCATAATGTTTTTCTCGCTAAGCTTTAGAGAATCGCTTGATATCCCACAAAATGCCGCGTTGGGGTGCAAAAAGCAGCGAAATGATGACAATGACGGTCAGGCTGAGAATCACCATCGGCCCAGTGGGCAGGTTGGCTTCACTCACACTAATCAGCGCACCCGCCACGCCACTAAGTGCGCCAAAAAAGCCAGCCAATAGCACCATTGCCTCAAGCCGATTCGTCCATTGACGCGCCGCCACCGCTGGGCCAACCAACATGGCCGACATCAGCACCACCCCAACCGTGCGCAACCCAATCACCACCGCCACCACAATTAACGAAGTGAGAATAACGCCCAGCCAGCGGTCATTAAAGCCGAGGCTGGCGGCAAAATTGGGGTCAAAGGTGATGATCTTAAATTCTTTATAAAGCACCGCCACCACCAATAGCGCAAACACCCCCAAAATTGTCATGGTGTTCACGTCCTCTGCCGTCACCGTTGCGGCCTGCCCAAACAAAAATTTGTCGAGACCGGCCTGATTGGCATCATTGTGTTTCAGAATGAAGGTCAGCAGCATGATGCCAACGCCAAAAAACACGCTTAGCACCACGCCCAAGGCGCTATCTTCTTTAATGCGTGTCTCGCGCACGATGCGCAACAACACCAAGGTGGCAACCCAGCCGCTGATGGCCGCGCCCAAAAACAACACCAACGGCGATTTTGAACCGGTGAGCAAATAAGCGACACAAATGCCCGGCAAAGCGGCATGGGCCAGCGTATCACCCAACAACCCTTGGCGGCGCAATACCGCAAATGAGCCAAGCACCCCACTCACAATGCCCAACACCGCCGCACCCAACGCGATATTTCGCAGGGTGTAATCAAAAATCAGGTCAGTTAGTAAATTCATGTTTAGCCTTTGCTCTGCTCAAAATGGGCAAAATGATCAATCGCGGCTTTCATTGCACCGCCATAGGTTTTGCGCAAATTGTCAGCCGTAAACGTGCTGTCAAATGGGCCTGCCGCGATCAACCGCACATTGAGCAACATCACCCAATCAAAATATTCGGGGGCCGAGTCGAGATCGTGATGCACACACACGACGGTTTTGCCGCGTTGGCGCAGGTCTTGCAGCAGGGTGATGATGGCGCGTTCGGTCAAGGCATCCACCCCCACAAACGGCTCATCCATAAAATAAACCTCGGCATCTTGGGCCAAGGCGCGGGCCAAAAACACCCGTTGTTGTTGCCCACCACTCAGTTGGCTAATTTGGCGGCTGGCAAAATCGGCCATACCGACTTGCTCAAGACATTGGCGTGCCAAATCATGCTCGGCTTTGCCCGGGCGCTTCACCCAGCCCAATTTGCCATAGGTTCCCATCGTCACCACATCGAGCGCCGTGGTGGGGAAATCCCAATCGACACTGGCGCGTTGTGGCACATAACCCACCAATCGGCGCTGCTGTCGATAAGGCTTGCCAAACATCTCGACTGTGCCAGCCACTCGCGGCAACAGGTCTAAGACAGCCTTCAAAAAAGTCGATTTGCCAGCCCCATTGGGGCCAATAATGGCGGTTAATTTGCCAGCCGGAATGTTGACATCCACATCTTGAATGGCAGGTTTGTCGCGGTAGACGACCGTTAGGTCGTGCACCGCCAGCGGATCGGTGGTTGCGGCGCCCGACCCCTCACGAGCGGTTCGCCCGTCTCGGCGACGCCGGACCGAGGCCACCGCCTCGTTCACGGCGCCGTTCGGGTTGCGGCCGAGGCTGATCCCGGCGAGGGCGGGCGCG
>CAZLOF010000289.1:0-6358 GCA_964560745.1 uncultured Thermoflexus sp. | reverse complement strand
GGATATATTGTTTTAGCATACGTCGTGTGCTAAACATTGGGGCACACGAAGCAATAGCATTTTTGGCTCGGTTTAACCAACCATGTGGAATACCAGCTTCATCTTGATCATAATACAGCGGCACAATTTCGTTCTCAAGGGTGCTATAGAGCGATTCAGCATCTACTTGATCTTGCTCTGCCTCACTGGCATAAACATCGCGGCCAATTTTCCAACCATTTGTGCCATCAAAGGCTTCGGGCCACCAGCCATCTAAAACACTAAAATTCATAGCGCCATTTAATGAGGCTTTCATGCCGCTGGTGCCACTGGCTTCATATGGGCGACGTGGCGTATTTAACCAGACATCCACCCCCATCACCATGTGTCGAGCAACATTGGTGTCGTAATCTTCAATAAACACCAAGCGACCTGAACTATCAGCATTTTTAATTTGGCGATAAAGCTGTTGAATGAGCAATTTGCCCGGCTCGTCGTGAGGGTGCGACTTGCCAGCATAAATAATTTGCACCGGCATACGAGCGTTGTTAATAATTCGCATCAAACGTTCAACATCACGCAAAATAAGCGTGGCCCGTTTATAGGTTGGGAAACGCCTGGCAAAGCCAATGGTTAAATGTATGGGTTCGATCATGATGCCACTGGCAATGGTTTGCACTGGGTGCACCGTATGCGTTGACCATTTAGCACGAGCACGCTCAAGCATAAACGTTGCCAACTTACGCTTATAGTGCTTGCGCAATTGCCATAGTACTTCATTTGGCATGTCATGAATCTTTTGCCACATGGCTTGATCATCGACATTTTCGAGCCAGTTATCGCCTAAATATTGGGCATAATGCTGTTTGGCGCGGCGTGGAATCCATGTGGGGCAATGCACCCCATTGGTGATATAGTGAATCGGCTGACCACCAGTAGGAATAACGCTACCAGCAGGCAAGTTTTGCGCGTCATACATCCACTTCCACATCTCATTGGCAACTTCACCGTGCAATTTACTCACACCATTAGCACGGGCGGCCATGCGCAAGGCTAACACGGTCATGCCATAGCTACCTTGTTGATCTGCCAATGCAAAAAACTCATCGCGGGTGATGCCAAGGTCATTCCAAATGCCATTTAAATGGCGTTCGATTTGCCAAAATGCAAATGCATCGTTCCCCGCTGGCACTGGGGTGTGGGTAGTGAATACAGTATTCTTACGCACCATGTCACAAGCATCAGCAAAGGTATGGCCTGCCGCTACCAATTCGCGAGCACGCTCAATGGTCAAAAACGCTGGGTGGCCTTCATTCATATGCCACACGGCTGGGGTAACACCCAATGCCCGCAATAGCCGCACACCGCCAACCCCCAAAAGCCATTCTTGATCGATACGCTTGTCGGGGTCTGGTACATATAAGCGTTGGGTCAACGAGCGATCATATTCGCTGTTTTGCGGCAAATTGGTATCGAGCAAATACAAGGGCACGCGTCCAATTTGGGCTTTCCATGCTTGCATCGTCACTTCGCGTCCAGAAATGCGAGCAGAGACCGTCACCGCAGTGCCATCGGGCTTGCGCACTAGCGTTACTGGCAACTGGCTAAAGTCATAGGTTGGGTAATCGGCTTCTTGCCAGCCATCTTCGGTAATGCGTTGTTTGAAATAACCAAATTGATAAATAAAACCAACGCCAATTAACGGCAAGCCAATATCGCTCGACTCCTTAAGATGATCACCCGCCAACACCCCAAGACCACCGGCGTAGAGTGGCAATACTTCAAATACGCCATACTCCATCGAAAAATAAGCGACGGGGTTCGCCCATTTTGCCACAGCATAATTTTGGCTAAACCAGGTCTGTGGGTTTGCCAAAGCTGATTTTGATTGGGCGACAGCGCCCAAATAGGCTTCAAATGCGTCAATAACGCGATCGTATTCTGCCAAAAATGTAGCATCTTTGGCCAGTAGATTGAGGCTGGCTGGTGAAAGTGCACGCAATAATTTAACTGGGTTATGCACAAATTGTTCCCACAACAGTGGCTCAACCTTATAAAACAAGGCTTGCGCGTCAGGTTGCCAAGTCCACCACAGGTTATAAGCCAACACCCCTAATTTTTGAATACGCCTTGGCAATGCCTCGACTAACGATTTAACTTCAATTTCCATGAATACTTCCTTAATAACGGCTTTTTGAAAAATATATTTCTCCCGTACAACATTACGCGGGTCTGGTGACAGACCCGCGCGGGTAACTGTTTAATTGTAGCGGATATTTTTAGGTTAATTTTTAATTTCGCCGTTTCCCCCCACGACACGCACAAAAATATCATCCATCGTGGGAATCGCAAGCTCAAATGCTTCGATAAGCAAATTTGGCTCGGCTGCCAAAATAAGCAAGAACTCTTGCGAACTAATATTGGACGGTAGTTTTAAGGTATGGGTATTTCCTTTGCGTTCAGTTTCGGTAACACCGCTAATGGTTGGCAATGCACCTTGCGCTGTCACCCGCACCGAATGACTGGCATAACGCTGCCGCACCTCATTCACCGCACCATATAGCACGCTTTCGCCCTTGTTAATCAGCACCAAACGGTCACACATTTCTTCTACCTGATACATCTGATGCGTACTCATCACGATCGATGTGCCACGCTCACGCTCACGCAGCAACACTTCTTGTACCAAACGGGTATTTACAGGGTCAAGCCCACTAAAAGGTTCATCAATAATCACCAAAGCCGGTTGGTGAATGAGTGTGCTAATAATTTGCACCTTTTGTTGCATCCCTTTGCTCAATTCGCTAATCTTTTTTTTGCGGTGCGGCATAAGGTCAAATTGTTCAAAATAACGAAGGGCGCGAAGTTTGGCCTCGGCCCGCGCCACGCCTTTTAGTTCAGCCAAATACAACACGCAATCTTCTAACCGCGCATCTTTATACAAGCCACGCTCTTCGGGCAAATAGCCAATGCGGTCACGATTGGCCAAGATTTGCCCAGCCGCCGCCCCAAACACACTAATATTGCCACGATCAGGCTTAAAAATATCCAAAATCATGCGAATACTGGTGGTTTTACCGGCCCCATTTGGCCCCAATAAGCCAAAAATTTCGCCCGGCAATACTTCAAATGACACATCGCGTACTGCTTGTGCGCTGCCAAAGGCTTTGGCAACATGATTAACCGTAATCGTGTTCATATTTATCTACGCATTATTTTTGCAATTTCAGCAGCGCTAAATTCGCGCCATTGGCCCGGTTGTAAGCCCCCTAGTGTAATGGGGCCAATCGCAACCCGTAATAACCTCAAGGTTGGCAACCCGACTGCCGCCGTCATATGCCGCACTTGGCGCTTCTTGCCTTCGTGCAGCACCAGTGCTAACCATGCGGTTGGGCCATGTGGGGTGATGGGTTTGGCACGCGGCGGCAGTTCTGGCGTTGTTATTACATTGGCCTGACAAGGCTGCGTCATATAATCTTTAATTTTTAGCCCGCGCCGTAATTGCGCCAATGCCGCCTCGGTTGGCACACCCTCAACTTGGGCATAATATGTTTTAGGCATTTTATAACGCGGGTCGGTCAGCCGATGTTGCAATATGCCATCATCTGTTAACAACAATAAGCCTTCACTATCATAGTCTAGCCGTCCAGCGGCATATACGCCAGCCGGCAAGCCAAATTCGCTTAAGGTGCGTTTATCGGTTTCGCCTTCTTCATGCGTAAAAGACGATAACACATAACATGGTTTAAATAACGCGATCAATCGCATGGCAGGCAGTATAGGGGATTTGGAAAATGACAAACGCCCCGCGGTGGCGGGGCGTTTGTCAAACAAGAGAAGAAGAATCAGAAAACCTTTCGTCAGTTAGCAAAATCAAGCGGCTTATTTGCGTGTAATTTGTGCGCCCACAACGTCGATACGGGGGCCACTTTGCACACGCACTTTAGCAGGGTTAGTAATAGGCTCTGTGCCACCCGATACAACATTACGTGGTTGAGCGGGTTCATTAGCAGGCAGCACCACATTTACCGGTTCACTCGGCAACACTGGCTCGGTAGCTGTTGATACAACATTGCGTGGTTCAGTTGGGCTTGATACCGTTTTGACCAACGCATTTCGGCGAATCGTAATCTGACGAACCATTGCTGTCACACGGCGTGAATTGGGTGTTTGGCTGGTTGCAGCCGCGCCATTGGGTTGAACCCCAATTAATGTAACAAAAACAAGCGCTATAACAAAAAAGATTTGGCTGATTCGATGGGTAATGTGCTTAATGTTGTTCATTTTGATGCCTCTTGTTGTATCTTGGTAAATTTTGTATTCGCCTCTATACTCATGATAGATATCTGGGGGGATAGTCAAATCGGCCTAATGGCGAGCAAAATCTACGACTAAAGACCTATATCGTCTAGGGTTTGATTTGAGATTTATCACCGATCCTAAAGTGCAACAAATTCTATATGGCGTTAATTCTAAGTTTTAACAAGGAGATATTCAGGTTATTTCTCATGGTCACAACAAATTTGCAATCATGAGAGTCGTCGAGAACGATGGATACATAATAGAGCCGACTCTGCGTTGATGAAAGGTTTTACCGATTTCATTATCTAGCTCTCATATGCTCACTTCGTAATTTCGACAAAACGATCAACCGCCCTATCAAAATTGACAGTGCGGCGCAGACGACAAACCGCTAACATCATCTACAACAACTTGCCAAATGGTGAGATTAAAGTAAACAGGAGATAAAAAATGAGTCGATTTGAATATAAAGTAGCATTTGTAGATTTTCGAGGGCGAGTGTCGGTTGAAGGCGACGAAATGCTCATTCAAGATGGTGAACGTATGACTGCCTTTGGGCGGCGTTACCTTAACAGTTTAGGCGTGCAAGGGTGGGAGCTTGTTAACATTCAGCCACAACCAATGGGGGCGGCTTTCCATGTGTTTAAGCGGGTGTTAGCCGATGGGCAAGAACCAGAGCCAGCCAAACCGATCGAAAAAGAAGAAAAAGAAGCGAACAGTGAAGCGAAGAAACGCCAAGATATCAAAATTAAAATTGTGCGCAAAGGTTCAGATGGCAGCGATCCCAAAGAATTTGTGGTTGAGTTGCCAGAATAATCTTTTTTGATTTTGCATGGATACAATCTCACGCGAAGCGATTGATGATGTATTAGGCCGGGCGATCGAGCGAATTAAGCGTGTGCAAGCTAGCCTAACTGCCAACTCTGCCGAAGGGCATGAGTTGGCAGTCGCTTGCCGCCTCATCGAAAGTGTTGTGCAAATGGCTCGTGCTGAACAATCGGCAGGTGTTAATGGGGATGAAGCATATCACCCATCTTCACACGAGCTAACACCCATGCAGCCGCTGACCGCAAGAGAAGAAGAAGTATTACAACTGATTGCACGGGGTTTGCGAAACCGTGAAATTGCCCAAGTGCTTAATGTGGCCGAGCGCACTGCCATTTTTCATGTTGGCAATGTGATTGCCAAACTTGGTGCCGATAGCCGCGCTGAAGCCGTTCATATGGCGCGATTGCGAAAGATATTGTAATGGCTATAGTTTGCAATTTGTCGTCGCTGCATCTTTAATCAAGTTTATGGTTACGTGGCTTAGCGAGTGCAAATAAGTTGATAGCGCATCGGGCGCAATCAACCGATAATACCAATAGTGAGATGCTAATGCGAATTCAGACATTGCAGCGGCTTGCGCAGAACGCCGAATATTTAATGTTGCTTGGCAACCGGCGCTATCATAGCGATCAATAAAAAATATTTGCCGGTAAATACCGGTTAATTGCGTCTCAAGTGGGTTGCCTGTCATTCCTAGCGGGTTTTTGTCACTGTTTAGCGTGCGTTGCAACATAACCGAAAACTCTAAAGTCTGGTCTCGATCAAAAGATTGCCAATTGTGTTCATTGGGTAATGGCAACCATTGATCATTTAACTTATAGATAGAGATTTCTGAAGCGATGGGAATCGCCTTTAAATTTTCCATCCAAGATCTGGTTTTAACCCATTCGGCTTGCCATGTAATGTAATTACTGATTTGGGCTGTGGCAAAAACACTCAAAACAACACATATTAACCCAACTAAACGTTTTTGATGGTGTGGGAAGCGGTATATACAAAACACCCATATAGACGTAAGCAGCAAACCCACCGGTAATGCCATCATTAATGAATACCGTGTTTCATACCCATGTGGTGGTGGAATTCGAGCACCAGTAACATAAGGGGCGCTGCCGGTAATAAACGTAAACACCCCAAAAATAACTAACCATTTAAAATAGGGTGGCAGCACACGAGAATCTTGAGCAGTTGAGGCGATATTAAAAAAATATCGATTAAAAAAAAGGCTTAAGCTGATTAGTGTAATGAT
>CAZLOF010000288.1:0-6370 GCA_964560745.1 uncultured Thermoflexus sp. | reverse complement strand
CAGCGTCAGCTTGGCAAGGTCGAAGCCCGGCATAATGTAAGGCACGATCACCAACCGATCGCCAAAACATTCACGAATACGGGCTTCGCCTTCGGGTGTGTTAGTCAAGGTGACGATGGCGTTGGCATGGGTATGATCGACCCATGTATACGGCAAGCCGCCGTGCAAAATGGCCTCGACCGAAGGCGCAGGGGCTTCGGGGTTGATTTTGGCGACCGCCAACTCGGTCATCATTTGCAGGTCGGTCATGCGGTCAAGTTTGGCTAATTTAAGCAAATGGGCCATGCGCAAGGCCGTAAACCCCGCTGGCTTGATGGTGGCAAGGTCCCAGCCGCTGCCTTTTACCAGCAAAATGGCCTCATCTCCGCCAAAAATATTGGTTTGGGTCATCTTCACCGAGGTGTTGCCGCCGCCGTGCAGCACCAAAGCTGGGTTTTGCCCCAGCAAACGTGAGGTGTAAGCGCGTAATTCTAATTCGTCGCTATATTGAGCGGCATCCGTGTCATTCCAAAGGCTATTCATAATGCCAATATTATCCTTAGTTTTGCCCACCCCACAGCGCCGCAATGGGCACAGCCAACAAATTGGTATCAAATGGCACAACCCTCTCGCCGGTATATAACACAATGCCGCTGATAAATTTTTGACCGGTAGCCTGACGCATCGCCTCTAATCCTTTAAAATCTTTGCCGCCAACAGTTGCCGATGACTTGACTTCAATACCAACCAACGCGCCATCTTGCCGCTCCAAAACAATATCGACTTCTTGTTGGGTGGCCGTTTGAAAATGGTAAAGTTGTGCAATTGTTTTACTCCAAGAAAGCAATTTCGATAATTCATTTGCCACAAATGTTTCTAAAAATATCCCCATCAAATTAGGGTCATTGATCAATCGTTGTTGATCTGCGCCAATAACATGCGCCATTAATCCCGTATCCGACATCATTAATTTAGGTGCTTTGCTTAAACGCAAACCCAAGTTATTTGACCATGCCGGTAAACGCCAAACAAAAAAAATGGTTTCGAGCAACGAAAGATAACGCCGTAATGTGTTATAAGCAATACCAATACTCCGTGAAAGGTCGCTCAAGTTAAGCAAAGCTGATGATCGCGTAGCAAGCAGCGCCAATAATTGTGGCACTAATACTAATCCTTCAATATTGGCAAGATCACGCACATCACGCTGCAAAATGGTGGTGATATAAGCGTTAAACAGCAACTGCCTATCGGTAGCATCCGCGTGTTGAATCGAAAATGGATAACCACCACGAATTATTTTTTCGATCAGGGTTTCGCGTGTTAACGGGTAACTGACAAATGGCTCTATCATAGCGCCATCATTCGCCCGATCAAACAGCGCATCAACAAATGACGATTGCCTGAATGCCAATTCATCTTGCGCAAAAGGCCGCAGTGTCAGAATTTGCACCCGCCCCGCCAACGAATCAGCAATACGTGGCAACATCAGCGCATTAGCCGAACCGGTCAGCAAAAAACGCCCCGGCTGACGGTTTCGATCGACCTCGGTTTTGATGGCTAAAAATAAATCAGGAACCCGTTGCACTTCGTCAATGACTAAAGTCGAAGTGACACTCGCCACAAACGAAACTGGGTCACGAGTTGCTGCGGCTAACACCGGCGCTTCATCTAACGAAACATAACGAATAGGCTTATCGTTTATTTCAAGGGTTTGCACCAACGTGCTTTTGCCCGTCTGTCGCGCCCCTTGCAAGACCACAACAGGGCTTATTTTAAGCGAGCGGTTTAATAAAGCGATCAGGTTACGCGGAATAAAATTACCGCCATGTGGTGTAAAATTCGCCATTGCAGGGCGAATTTTACACCACATGGCGCAATCTTAAACCTGCGCCGCATAATCATGCGCGGTATGCTCGGCCCAATTTGAAATACTGATCACGGTTTGTTCGGGCGACATGCCCTTAAGCCGACGATGCACATACAAATAAACATCGCGGGCAATGGCGGTGGCGGGTGCGGCAAAAATAACGCCCGGTAAACCAAAAGCACGGCCCAACATCAACATCGAGACGATAAGAATGGCTGGGTGAACGCCCACTTTTTCGCCAATGATGCGCGGCGCAAGAAAGTGATTTTCGAGCAAATCGACCACTAAAAACAAGGCAATAATGACCAAGGCTGTGGCAATGCCACCTGATGAAAACCCAACCAACACAGCAGGAACTGCGCCAGCCACCCCTCCAACCATCGGGATCATTTTGCATACGGCTGCCCACAAAATTAACAGCAAAATATAGTCGATCTTAAAGGCTGGCAAGGCGTCAATAATGGTCAGTCCGATCCCAATCCCCACGCCTAAAATCACCGCCAAGGTCACTTGCCCACGCAAATAGGCCATAAAGGCGCGGTCGATGATGGCCCAAATATTCCAAAAATCATCACGAATGTGAAATGACAAGATGCGGTTGAGCGAGGCCAAAGCGCGACGTTGGTCTTTGAGCAGATAAAACAGCCAAAGCGGCAAGATCAAATACCCCACCAACGATTCGAGAAAACCCGCCGCCAGTTCCAATTCTTTAAGCGCAAATTCGACCAGTTTGCCAGCATCTTTCGAGGCGGTGGCTAACCATTCACGAATGGCTTCTTCAACAGCGGGTTGGGCGCTTTCAGGCACAATACGTCGATATTCTTCGAGCCATTTTAGGCCAGTAGCCTGAATCTTCGGGAAATCGGTCAAAACCCCGATCAGCCGTTGTAATTGCGAAATAAACAACGGAATGACAAAAATGATGAGACCGATAAAAATAATTAACCCCACCCCATAAACCAACAAAATGGCAGCCACCCGCGACATCCGTCGGCTGAGCCGATTGACAATGGGCATGAGCAAATAGGCCGCAAACAACCCAATAATGAAGGGCGTCAGGGTGCTTTTCGCCGCCATAATGACATAAAACAACATCAGCGCGGCAAATATGCTCCACGCAACACGGGCAATATCACGCCAAGGGAGGGTTTTCATATTTGGCCTATTCTATGTTACTAAAATCATCTCGATCAATACAAAATCCCTTCATTTGACGAAGCTCAAGAAGCTGGGTTTAGTATTGAGAAAGGTGTGAGTTTGCTGGCCGGATCGGTGAGGGTGAAGGCTGGCAGTAGCATAGGTTTATTTTACGCAGTCAACAAACTTACTCACTTCGAAGATGGTTTCACATCAAAACGCAAAAGCCGAAACAGAAAATAAAGTTCCAGCAGCGATTTCAGCAAACGATTTTTCCAAGAGTTACCGCGATATCTAGCGAGTATTACGGCAACTGCCACTGATAAACGGCAAGTGGATATTCAAGCTTGCCGTGCAAGCAACGAATCGAGGACTGCACGGTGTGAACGTCGAGCAAGACATAGTGATAGATTCCATTCGGGAACTCGGGAGTCGGGCTTTCGATCCCGTTGCAATTATCGAGCGTCTTCGGGTCGATCTTCTTACCGCTAATGTCCCGATCACCGTAAATCGGGAAGCCGTCGAAGGCAAAGCCGATGATATGAGAAGGGCCATTCTCTTGGTCAACCTGCACTGTCACGCATGGCGGCAACCCATGATAATGATATTGCGCCCGCGGGTGTGGCGCGGGATGTCCGTGGCAGGAGTCCATAAAGGGAACCAACTGCCCTTGTGCGTTGGTCAAGTTGAAGTTCGCGTTCATAGCAACGGTTGTTCCATCGCCCTCAAACGGGTTGTAGATGGGAGACCCAGAGATCATCACGCCCATTGCACCGAAGGGGCCTGAAGTCGCCTCTGCCACCTTCTGGGGGTTTGTCGTGATCGCGACATCGACTCGGGTCGGTTGGATCGCTTGAGCGGAAGGCTCAGTATGTGAGCAGTCAGGGGTTGGGTGGAGAACGCAACGGGTAAAGTTGTCTGGCATCACATACTCCGCATTTAAGGCATGGTTGGGAATGCTGTTCGATTGGTAACGAAAGTTGCCGTCGCCAAACGTGATCGTGATTTTGTCGCTCCAGCGTGTGTTGCGAATTGCCGCCACTGTATCGACCGAACCTTGAGCCTTGTTCCCCCTACTATTGACGATGAACACAACAGCGAAAACGATTACAAGCCCGATGAGGATGACGATCACTCGCGTCAGTGGGCTGGCCTTCTGTGTGAGCTTGTGCATACTTTCATTATAATATAATTTATAATTAATTTTTTGGGGAACAAGATAATGCGCAATATACAAAATCAATTATTGTTGCAACTGAGACGATATTGCAATCATCCATGTATGTCCTCTCCCAAACCTTCCGGCATTTTGCCGAGACACAGTGCAAAGGGTCGTCGCCGCTTTATGAACATTTGTCATTGTCCATCGCCGCTGATCCGGATCTATTGAGGCTAGCTGCGCTTGTACCAGCAGGGCAGCCGATCCCCAATCTGCTATTTGGGGCAGTACACTATTTGCTCTACCAACAGCCCGACCATGACTTGGCCAGGTATTATCCAAGTATCGTTAATTCGCCACAACCTATCGATGATGTCTACCCTTACTTTAGACAGTTTTGTCTTTCTAAGCGAGCACTCATTGTTGATTTACTTTCTACGCGGCGTGTGCAAACGAACGAAGTAAGACGATGTTCTTTCCTATTTCCTGCTTTCAACCAAGTATTTGCACTTGGTAATCAAAAACCCTTATCTTTGGTTGAAATTGGCACAAGTGCTGGCATTAATCTGCTGTGGGATTATTATCAGTATGATTACGGGATTGGTACGACTTTAGGAAAGCTAAATGCTCAGGTAATAATCCATTCTAGTTTTCGTAGCGATAAACGACCCCACCTTCCCACTTTTCCAGCAACAGTCCAGGAAAGAATCGGGATTGACCTGAACATCATTGACGTTCGTGAACCCAAAGATGTTTTATGGCTCAAGGCACTGATTTGGTCAGAACAGCAAGAAAGAACGACGCTCCTGTCGAACGCTGTGAAGGTGGTACAAACGCACCTTCCCATATTGCTGACCGAAGATGGTATTACGATATTACCTAAAATATTATCAGAACTACAGTTAGACACAACAATTTGTATCTTCCATACATTTACGCTAAATCAAGTTTCAACAGATGCACGATTGCAATTGGTAAACCGCTTGACCGAATTCTCAAAGCAACGTACGATTTATGAGATTGGTTGTGAATGGCTGGGTACGGAGTATCCACAGTTAACATTGAATCGTTATCATTTGGGCCAGCAAACTGAAACGTTACTGGCGCATTGTGATTTTCATGGGCGGTGGATTGAGTGGTTAGCTGGCGACTTTACTTTTGGAAACTGATTGGCTTTTAGTTCTCCAAAGGTATAACCGTAGCTTCTCAATATTGAATAGTTATTTTGCTATTGTAATAAGTCGGGTGATTTTGGTGCATCCTCAATATTTTTTTGGCAGATGCGCCATGAAATATTACTGTCTCTGCCGCGACTCGTTCATCCGTATTCGCCGCCACTAAATCATAAATCAAAGGAATCCCTTGTTTAGTACAAATCATCACTAATTTGTAGCCATAGTAATCCATATGTCGGCTTTTACATACCCCATAACCCGCACTCTACCAAAAGTCACTATGCGTTTTATTCCGTTTATACCCAATTACAGGCACTGGTTTTGTATCAACGATCACCTCACTTTCTAATTCTGCGTTCATTTCAAGCAACAAATATCGGCGTAAATACTCCATACCCATCCGTAAGATTCGAGATCGTCGGTTATATTGGGGTTGATCTACCAATTTTGGAAATAATTTTAGATAATTTGCTCGAATATATGCCAAATATTGACTTTCTCCTGGATATGGCAAATAATCATGCGCAAGCATTAATGTCAACATTTCACTTTCGGTAAAACCATGTCGTCCACGCATCTTATAACTTTCGCCTTTCATCCAAACCTGTTTGTACCAATCGTCGCCCAAGACATAAATAATCGTTAATACTTCTTCAAATGGTATACTACGGTAGGCGCGAGTAGGTGACTTTTCTTCCATACACTTATTGTCGCTTTTTTTACTTTTATGAACTTCACATAAGCCGTAGTATGCAAATTTACTACAAATGAGGTAAATGAAGTAATTTGTGGCGTTTTGCGCACCAGTTGTTATACGATATATAGATTAGGTCTTACCTGACGCTAATTCTTTCTAAGGACTATAAATGCGCCGCAAACTCTTTGCCATACTGATTGCCACCATCTGGAGTGTGCTTTCGGAGTTTTTTCGTAACGAAGTCTTGTTCAAGCAAGTTTGGATCAACCACTTTCAGAGTCTTGGGTTGCAGTTCCCTGCAGCCCCAATCAATGGCCTGGTCTGGATTTTTTGGTCTCTCGCTTTCGTTTTGGGAC
>CAZLOF010000287.1:0-6421 GCA_964560745.1 uncultured Thermoflexus sp. | reverse complement strand
CCCATAGCAAAAGCCTTTCGTAATGTTTTTAGGATAATAAGGCAGATTCCGAGTTGATGAAATATTACGCCGATTTTACTATCCCCCGCTAAGCTACGCTTGGCGGGGGATAGTGAAATCGGCATATCGCATTTTTTGAAAAGATTTTTTAGGTTTTTAGGGTTTCCACTTCTCATTCTCTTAAAATGAATCCGTTTGACGGTTTATAATCAAGATATTTAACGGCTTACCCCCGTTTTTTATTACCCAAAACTTAACGCGAACGTTAACTATTCATTGCAGTACGCGCCGTTTATATATAAAATTTCGCAAGAAGAGAAGAAAGAAGGAAAACCTATGTCATCAAACTCACCTCAACCTGCGGCGACGACGCCAGCACCGGCCAAACCCCCTTTTGTCAAAGGCTTAGCTGGGGTCGTTGCAGCTCAAACCGCTATTAGCCATGTCGATGGCCCAAACAGCACCCTCATTTATCGCGGCATCAATATTAATGACTTGGTGGCACAGGCTACCTATGAAGAAGTAGCATATTTGGTTTTGTTTGGTGCTTTGCCCAATGCCAGCCAATTGGCCGAATTTGATGCCAAGCTCAAAGCCAATCGCGATTTGCCACAAGCTATTACCGCTTGGTTATACACCTTGCCCAAAGAGACTGTGCCAATGGAAGTTTTGCGCACCGCTGTTTCGATGATGGCACATTACGAAGATGATGTGCAAAGCATCAGCATCGACTCAACCATCGCCAAGGCCATTCGCCTCACTGCCCAATTAACCACCTTGTGCGCAGCCTATCAACGTATCCGCGAAGGCAAAGCACCTATTGCTCCCAATGCCGATCTATCTCACTCGGCCAACATGCTTTATATGCTCAATGGTCAAGTGCCGAGCAAAGACCTGGAAGCCGCCATGAGCGCTTATTTTGTGTTATTAGCCGATCATAGCCTCAACGCCAGCACCTTCACTGCTCGTGTCATTGCCAGCACTCAAGCCGATCTCCATTCGTCTATTAGTGGCGCATTGGCTGCGCTCAAAGGCCCATTACATGGCGGTGCAAACGAAGCGACTATGAACACCCTGCTCGAAATTGGCGAGCCAGACAATGTAGACCCCTGGGTAGACAATGCCTTTGCCACCAAACGGCTGATTATGGGCTTTGGGCATCGCATTTACAAAAATGGCGACCCACGCGCCCGCGTACTCACCCGCTTGGCCGATGAAATTGGTCGCAAAGTTGGCATGGACAAATATGCAAAAATGTCGCATATGGTCGAGAAGGCTGTGCAACGCCACCGTGAGCTTTACCCCAACGTCGATTTCTACAGCGCTTCATTGCTCTATTGCTTGGGGATTCCAATTGACCTCTTTACACCTATGTTTGCTTGCTCACGCATCATCGGTTGGAGCGCCCACGTGATCGAGCAATACAAAGACAGTGTGCTCATTCGCCCCGCCGCCGAATATGTGGGTCGTTTAGGTGAATCTTATACCGCCATCGAAAACCGCTAAAATAAATTACGAATTACGAATTACGAATTTTAAAATTCGTAATTCGTAATTCGTAATTCGTAATTCATTATGTGGACCATTGAAACCCGCCTACGGCATATGTTTGCCCACCCGATTTCGGGCGTGATGCGGCTAAATAACGCCGACAATACATTAAATGCGGCCCGCTGTTTGATTGCGGCTGGGTTTAAATCGGTCGAAGTGACCATGACCACGCCCGATGCGTTGAACTTGGTCAAAACCTTGGCCTCAGAAGCCCCAGCCGATGTGTTGGTTGGGGCAGGCACTGCGATGAGCGCCGCCGATGCCCGTGCCGCCATCGAGGCAGGCGCACAATTTGTCGTCTCGGCCATCTGCGAAACCGATATCGTGCGGCCTTGCCGCGAAGCCGGTGTGGTGTGTATACCGGCGGGCATGACCCCGACCGAGATTGTGCACGCATGGCGCGTGGGCGCACATGTGGTCAAAATTTTCCCCGCCGCCATCATCGGCGGCCCCAATTTTGTGCGGGCTATTCGCGGCCCCCTACCCGATATTCCGCTGTGGGTGAGCGGCATGGTTCCGGCCAAAGATGCGCAAGAATATTTGCGGGCTGGTGCCAATTTGGTCGGGCTGACCAACGAACTATTCCCCGCTAACCTCATCCAAGCCAAAGATTGGCCTGCCCTCACCGAGCATATGAAAGATGTGTTGCGAGTGGCTGAGCGCGGCTGAATTAAACGCTGAGTCACGAGTCATGACTCAGCACTCAGCACGACTTTAATCAGCCTCAATACCTACCGATGCTTTGCCAACATCGCTATAAAATTTAACCTATGAAACACGTGCCTAAAATGGTGTGTGTCTTCTCCTCGGTTCGTTTAAGATGTCGGTAATAGATGATATTAAAGCCAAAGTTGATTTGGTTGAGTTGATCGGCGCATCGGTCAAGCTCACCAAAGCGGGGCGCTTATATAAAGGGTTATCGCCCTTTAAACAAGAGCGCACCCCGTCTTTTTTCGTCGATCCTGAACGGCAATATTTCAAATGTTACGCCAGCGGTGAATCGGGTGATATTTTTGGCTGGGTGATGAAGCGTGAAGGGCTGAATTTTAGGGATGCCCTGCGCGAGTTGGCACAAAAAGCCGGTATTCAACTCGAAGAACGCACCCCACAGCAACAACAACACGACGACCAAGCCGAGCGTTTGCGCACGGCGGTAGATGAGGCCGCGCAATATTTTCATCGGTTATTTTTGACCGCGCCGCAGGCCGCCGAATGCCGCAGTTATGTAAAAGAAAAACGTGGCCTAAGCGACGAAACCATCTCAAATTGGATGATTGGTTTTAGCCTGAATGATTATCAGGCGTTGACCAATTATTTGACCCAACGCGGCTACACCCCACAAGAGCTGATTGCGGCGGGCTTGATGATCGAAAATGATGAAGGCCGCCGCTACGACCGTTTTCGTGGTCGTCTCATGATCCCCATTCGCGACGAAAAAGGCCGCGCCGTCGGTTTTGGCTCACGCTCGCTCGATGGCTCTGAGCCAAAATACATGAACTCGCCAGCCACCCTCATTTTTGAAAAAAGCCGCACCCTATTTGGCCTCGACAAAGCACGCGCTCCCATTCGTAATGGCGTGAATGGCTTAACCGGCTCGGTGTTGGTTGAGGGGTATATGGACGTGATCGGGGTAGCACAGGCTGGCTTTACGAATGTGGTGTCGAGTATGGGCACATCGCTCACCGAAGACCAATTTCGCGCCCTTAAAAAACTGCACCCACGCATCGTTTTGGCGCTCGACCCCGACGCGGCTGGCAACCGCGCCATTTTGCGGGGGGTAGATGTGGCACGCGGCGCGTTAGAACGCGACGATATCGCCACATTTGACGCGCAAGGCGTGTTGCGCCACGAGAGCAAACTCAACGCCGATATTCGGGTGGCGGTGATGCCAGATGGCAAAGACCCGGATGAATTGGTGATCGACGCGCCAGATGAGTGGCGACGGCTCATTCAACAGGCGCGGCCTGTGGTTGAGCATGTGATGGATACGCTGCTAGCCAATTACAATCTCGATGACCCACGTGGCAAATCGGAGGCGGTGCAAGCGGTAGCGCCGATTGTTAAAGATTTGACTGACCCTGTGCAGCGTGATTATTATGTGCAAAAGTTGTCGCGGACGCTGAAGTTGACCGAACGGGCTGTGACTCAGGCCTTGGGGGGGGGCGCAATGCCAACCCAAAGACCGATCCCCAAAAACAGCGATACTACCCCGCATGGGGCGACGCTTGCAACAAATAACAGTGGGTTGGGGTTAAATAGGGCTGGCGATTCTTCGCGGCTAAAGGTTAACTTGGAATTGCATTTATTGGCATTATTGGCAAATAAGCCAGAATTGTTGATTGATGCAAATGTATCGCTGACGCGGGCTAAATTGTCGGTGTTGGGCACAGATGATTTTGTTAATCCGGCGGTGCGTCTGGGGTTTAATCAACTTAGCCGTGTGGCGATGGGCGGCACACCCCAAGTGGTGAATGCTGTATCGGTCAGTAATGAAGCGATTGATGATGATTGGTTGGGGTTAATTGCTGACCAAAAGATAACGCTAGATGATGATTTGCAGATGCGAGAGGAGGCAGTGCGCACCGCTTTGCGTTTGCGCGAGAGCAATCTTGAACG
Organism: uncultured Thermoflexus sp.; assembly: GCA_964560745.1. Lineage (GTDB taxonomy): Bacteria > Chloroflexota > Anaerolineae > J036 > Brachytrichaceae > AQU-03. Next base: position 2,254 of record CAZLOF010000287.1, on the reverse strand, counting down.
CGAATTGATTACGATGCGTTTTCTAATGGACCAAGCAACAGATTTGGCGAAGGAAGACGGCATTTCTGCCGACTTAAATATACTGAATCGGCAAGCGCAAGAATTGGCAAGTAATCGGTTTCGCGCACAAAAAGCATTGCGATTAAGAAACGCATTAATTGTCGAGTAACAGCACGAGTAGAATATCTATGTCACTAGACAAAAAAACCAACATTAGGCTGATGAATGAGCGACCCAAAAGCACGGTCAAGTATGATGACCGTGCCAATTTGGCGCATGTTTATGAGCCTGATGTCACCATGACCGATATACCATTGATCAAGCGTAGTAATAAAAAACCAGAACGCACTCGTCCACAATCAACGGCTTCAAATAATGAGGCATTTGAGCCAAATATGGATGGGCGTAAGCTTGCCTCGGACTTGGATGTGTTGCCACGTTTGCCAAGCACCCGGGCTGCCTCACGCACAGGGGTCGCCGCACCCATCGCTGGTGGTGATCGTCAATTGGGGGCACGCCTCAGTGATAGCCGCAAAGCGAGTAACGACAAGCTTGAGTATGACGCTGCCTTTGCCCCCACTGATGGCGAAGACAGCGACAGCAACTATGAAGGATCTGACACAAGCGATAGCCTAGCTGACCAAGATACTTTTGAGCTAAAAGTTGCTGACGAGTTTGAACTGCCGGGGCCAGATGAAGATATTGCCGCCGCTTATGCCCTCACCGACGATGAAGATAGCTTAGATGATGATTTAATCGACCTCGATGAGCGCCGGTTAAATGCCAAGCTTGAAGAATTGCCGATTAGCGAGTCGGAGAGCGATCCGATTCGCATGTATTTGCGCGAAATCAGCACATCGCCTTTGTTGGTGGCCGACCAAGAAATTCGTATGTGTGCTACTTTTGCGGCAGAAGTGCGGCTAAAAGAGCTAAAAGAAGTGGCAAAAACCACCCAGCTTAGTTTGTGGCAAGTGACCTATGATGCTCTGACGACTTGTTGGGAAAAAGTGCAAATGTTATGCCCGCAATTTGATACACCAGCGCCAACGTTGCATCTTTTGTTGCGCGATGCGCGTGAAACTGCGGCGGGTTATATGATCTCGACCCCATCGACGATGCAGGTGTTTTTGCGTGGCTTGGGTTGGGGGGCCGACCCCAAAGTCGAACAAATTAGCAAGCCATTATTCGACATGATTTTGGCTGCCATTATTTTGCCCCCAACATTGATCGGGGCGCTCGAAGAATTTGTCGAATCGTCGAATGGACAATTGCCAGAATGGGATGAGGCCCGCGAGTGGCTGCCGGATATTGAGATTAGTGAGGAGCATTTAAGCCTGATTAAGGTGCAGGCCGATGAAGCCCGCCGCAGTCTTATTCGCTCAAATTTACGGCTGGTGGTTAGTATCGCCAAGCGTTATGTTGGGCGTGGCATAACCTTTCTTGACCTCATTCAAGAGGGCAATCTCGGGCTATTGCGTGCCACCGAAAAATTCTCGGCGTGGCGTGGCTTTAAATTTAGCACCTATGCCACATGGTGGATCAAGCAATCGGTGACACGGGCCATTGCTGACCAAGCCCGCACCATTCGTATTCCGGTGCATTTGATTGAAACCATCAACAAACTATCGCAAACCCAACGCCGTATGACCCAAGTGTTGGGGCAAGAACCCACATCTGAAGATTTGGCGATGGAGCTGGGGATGTTTGACGAGAAAGAGCTGGCCCAAATTATGGAAGGGCACAGCAACGGCAAAGCCATTGCGCCAGAACTAGCACGCAAATTAGATGCCGCGGTGCGCCGGGTGCAATCGATTATGCGGGTTTCGGCAGAGCCAATTTCATTAGATGCGCCGGTGGGCAGTGAACAAAATAGCTTGCTGGGCGATTTTATCGAAGACCAAAATGAAATGTCGCCCTCAGATTCGGCCACACTAGAGATGTTAAAGCAGCAAGTGCGTAATGTGTTGGGGCAATTGACCGACCGCGAGCGCGAAGTGCTTGAAATGCGTTTTGGGTTTGGCGATGGGCGGCCCCGCACGCTTGAAGAAATTGGGCAGACGAATGGCATCACGCGGGAACGAGTGCGCCAAATTGAAGCCAAAGCTTTGCGCAAGCTACGTCACCCCCTCCACAGCCGCCGCCTGCGCGATTATTTGGCAGACACCTAGGAATTTTGGATTTGCGCTAAATCGCAAATTCCTAAAAGGTCAAGGGCCGATTTCACTATCTATCCCCAAAAGCTACGCTTTGGGGG
>CAZLOF010000286.1:0-6423 GCA_964560745.1 uncultured Thermoflexus sp. | reverse complement strand
GCTCGAAATGCATATTGGCCGCAATGTGATCGATTATGTTATTGCCAATAATTATGTTTCGGCAAATTTCAACCCGCCTAACCGAGTCACGATCATTCAGCCGGTTGATGCTGTGGTGGGCAGTAACGCAAAAATTATCCCAGTCGATGTGGTTGATGTAGAAACCCCTTGGCGGCATAGCCCCAACAAGCTGGCTCAGGCGGTGCTTGGGCTGATAAAACATTGTTAATAGCTTGCTGAAACGACAATCTGCCCAGCCCCGTAAAGGCTGGGCAGATTGTCGTTTCGGCATTATATTCTTGTTAACGAATTCGGCTGGCTTGATTTACCAGTGCGGTAAATTCTTGCACGTCTTTATCATTGGGCAATGCACGGGAGATCATATCGGCGTAATTGCTGAGTTGCGATAGCGACACATTGGTATAAGGGCTGTGGCGTAATATCTCGGCGAATTGGGCCACGACAACATTCATTTGATAGCGGGGCGAGGTTTGCTCAAAACTGCTGGCGAGATCATTGGTATTAAAATCGCCGCTGATTTCGCGGGTTTGGCGAGTGTTGGGATCTTGCCAGCGCAAAAATATGGTGCTGATTTTTCCGCGGGCATTGGGGCGTAATTGCAAGGCATAGATGGCGGTGGCGTTATGCCCAGCATTCATCCCTGCTGCGGTTACGCTGTCGTTGCGAAAATCTTGGTCGGCAATGGCACGGTTTTCATAGCCAATGAGGCGATAGGCGGCCACGACTTCGGGGTTAAATTCGATCTGCACCCGCACATCTTTGGCGATTAACTCAAGTGTGCTGGTGCTGTGATCAACAAATAAGCGGCGAGCCTCATCTAACGTATCGATATAGGCATATGCCCCATTGCCTTTGTTGGCCAATTGCTCCATCATCACATCGTTGTAATTGCTAACCCCAAAGCCAAATGTGCTGAGGGCAATATCGGCGGGGGCGCTGCCCTTGACCATATTGATGATTTTGATCGGGTCGGTGATGCCGACATTGCCTTCGCCATCCGATAATACCATGACGCGATTGATGCCGCCGGGGATATACATTCGTGTGGCTAGCTCATAGCCTAGTTTTAGCCCGGCTTCAGTGTTGGTTGCCCCTTCACTTTTTAGCCCGTAAATGGCGGTCAAAATGGCTTCTTTTTCGCCAGCGCTGGTTGGCCCAAGCACGGTGCGGGCGGTGCTGCCAAATACGGCAATCGCTACTTTGTCATCGGGGCGTAGTTTATCGACCAACAATTGCAACGAGCGTTTGACCAAGCCCAGCCGCTTGTCCATATTCATTGAGCCAGAGATGTCGATAACCAAGGTGAGCGCGGCAGTTTTGCGTTGGGATTCTGGCACTTCATAGCCTTGCACGCCATAGCGCACCAAAATTGTGCCGTCATTGTGCATGGGCGACACGGCCCCATCGGCATAAATTGCAAACCCACGATTGGTGGGCGGGGCATAATCTTGCTCAAAATAATTGATAAACTCTTCAGCCCGCACGGCTTGGTAAGGTGGCAATGCGCCACGTTGCACATAATTGCGCATCACCGCATATGAAGCGGTGTCGGTGTCGAGCGCAAAGGTTGACAGGCGGTCTTTGCGTGGGTCCACAAAGGGGTTTACGCCATAGTCTTTGAAGGTGGTATCAAACGGGGTGGGGCGTGGCGCATTGGCAATCGAAGTCGGTTCGATGGGTGCTCGACCGGCTTGGGTTGCTACCTCGCCTGCAATAGGGCGTGGGCCGGGCTGAGGTTGACTGCCTAGATAAGGCGCGGCGGTGCTCATCGGCGCAGGCGCTGCCGATGACGCATTGGGGCGGGCGGCAGGCGCAGCCGGTGCAGCCGGTGCAGCAGTTGCCGCTGGATGAGCTGGCGCAGACTGGACGGGCGCGCCGGGCGCAGCCGGTTTGGCGGCTTCGGTTGGTTTCGGCGCAGGGGTTGCGGACGGGGCGCAGGCCGATAATGCTAACAGGCCGGCGATGCCTGATGCAATTAGGATTTTTAACGTTTGTTGAAAATTGAGTGATTGGAAACTGTTCATGTCATACCTCCATTTGGTTTATGTTCGGCTTTTGTTTAGAAAGCCACATCACATTGGGGATGTGATGCACCATGAGGGTATGACAATGACGATTTTTTTACTTGATAAAGGGTTGATAAGGTGATGACAAAAGTTTAGCGCAAGCCAACTTCGCGGTTTTTACCCGGGTTCATCAGGGCACGTTTGGCGCGTTGAATATCACTTTCGTGTTTGAGAATAACCGACAAGGTATTGTTCAGCGTTTTTTCATCAAGATGCTCGGCGTTAATGGCAACCAACGCTTTGGCCCAATCGACTGTTTCGGCGACACTGGGCGATTTTTTAAGGTCTAATTCACGCAAACGCTGCACCACTTGCACCATTTGTTGTGCCAATTGAGGTGCGAGTTCGGGCGCACGTAGCTTAACAATACGCAATTCGGCCTCTGCGGTGGGGTAATCGACAAATAAATAGAGGGCGCGGCGTTTTAGGGCCTCGCTCAACTCGCGGGTGTTATTGCTGGTCAACAGCACCATTGGCTGGGTTTTGGCTTTAATGGTGCCGATTTCGGGGATGCTGGCTTGAAAGTCGCTTAGGATTTCGAGCAAAAAGGCTTCAAATTCGGCATCGGCGCGGTCGATTTCATCGATGAGTAATACCACTGGCTTTTCACTCATTAAGGCCTGTAACAGCGGGCGCGGTAGCAGAAAACGCATCGAAAAGAAGGCGTTTTCTTCTTTGCCCAAGGCATCAGCGGCAGCGCGTAACGTGCCTGTGCTACGAATGACATCGCCAACTTTGTCACGCAAGAGCTGGGTATAGAGCATTTGCTTGCTATATTCCCACTCATATAAGGCTTTCGATTCATCCAAGCCCTCGTAACATTGCAAACGAATAAGCTCGCGCCCCGTCGCCGCCGCCCATGCTTTCGCTAGCTCGGTTTTGCCAACGCCGGCTGGCCCTTCGGCCAACACGGGTTTGCCCATGCGCTCGGCCAAAAATGTCACCATCGAAATTTCATCGGAGGCGATATATTGTTGTTTTAATAGCGACGCAGTTACGTCAGACACTTGTTTAAACATCGTTATATGATTATCGCTCAGGCCAAAAGTGAAGCAACCGACATTTGAGTTGACTTGATTACTCAGCAACAAATGGCAGTGGGTTCATCGATAATTAATCGATGACATTTTTGGTGGCTATAGAATTGCATCATTCCATGCCAAACTCAAGCATTTATCGCATTTGCGTTTTTATTGGGGCAATATTATTAAGCCTGTGTTTAATAATGCCTTTGCAGGCACACGGCAATCATCATTTGTATTATGTGGCCGCCAATGGGCGTGATGAGGGTGATTGCGATGTGCCTTCGCGGTCGTGCCGTAGCATTGCCTATGCCATTGCGCGGGCCGAGCAAACCTCGGCCAAAGATGCCGAATTGCGTATTGCTGGGGGCGAATATCGTTTGAGTGACGCAGATGTGCAGGCGCTGATGCGCGGGTTGTTTACGGTGCAGGCGAGTTTTAGCGATGCCTACAATATTATTGATGATGGGTTGTTTGCCAGTTTTGTATATGGCCCCAGCGTTTTTTACCGCGATACTTTAATTGGTTGGGGGTTTGTGCCGATGGATCTGAAGGGTGCACCACCTGCCGTTGACCAATATCAAAAAAACAACGCCACCCAAACTGCCCAAACGGGGCAAATATTACCGTGTGTGAATGGGTTTGCTGCGCAAATTTACGCCTGTGATGATATGGTGTTGCTCAGTCATTTACCATTTTCGGCATTTAGCAGCCAACCCACGCGCATGGCCAATATTTGGGGCTTTGTAAGCAAAAATGATAACCGCGAATATGTATTGGTTGGTGTAAGCAATGGCACTGCGATTTTTGATGTCACTGACCCGCTTAACCCGCAAGAAATTACCACCATCCCAGCCGCCAGCAACGCATGGCGCGAAATGCGCACGTATCAGGTTTGGCATGAAGACGATCATCGTTGGCATGCCTATGCCTATGTTGTAACTGAATCATGGGGGCAGGGGATGCAGATTATCGACCTAACTTATTTGCCGATGACAGCGACCTTAGCCGCCACTTATCACCAAATTCAAAAAGCCCATACGGTTTATGTGGGTGATGTTGATTATGTGTATGGTGTGCCAACAACTGGCACGGTGGCTTATGCTTTTTTGAATGGCACGAATTTAGATCGTGGGGCTTTTCATATTTTAGACCTGAGCAACCCAATTAGCCCAAGCAAAATTAGCACCCCGACCCAAACGGCCAATTACACCCACGATGGCGTGGGCTTTGTCATTACCGATTCACGCACTGCCGACTGTGCGCATGGGCATAACCCATGTGAGTTATATATTGATTTTAATCAGACCAAAGTAGATGTGTTTGATGTGACCGACAAAACTGTGCCCACAATCCTCAGCAGCGTAACGTATTCTAACGCCCGTTATGTGCATTCGGGTTGGTGGACGGCTGACAAGCGCTATGTCACCATTCATGATGAGCGTGATGAGTTTGATCTGGGCATCAGCATGACAGTGCGTGCGCTCGATTTAAACAGTTTGCGCTCGCCCAAGGTGATTACCATTTTGCAAGAGAATAGCGCAGCGATTGACCATAATGGTTATGTCGTGGGGGATCGTTATTATCAGTCAAGTTATCAACGTGGTTTGCTGGTTTTCGATATTAGCGACCCGCAAACGCTACGCGAAATTGCATCGTTTGACACTTACCCTGATGGTGATGCGGCGCGTTACAATGGTGCATGGGGCACTTACCCATTTTTCCCTAGCCGCAATATCGCAATTGGCGATATTGAAAATGGGTTGTTTATTGTTCGGCAACTTTCGGCACAGCCTTTGCCAACCGAAACAGCCACCGCAACCCCAACCCCAACTACGACCTTTATCTTTACTCCAACCATTACGCCTACGCCATCTGCTACCGCTAGCGCGACCCCTACGCCTACAGTAACCGCGGTTATAACGGTTACGCCAACCCCACGACGGCAGGTGTTTTTGCCAGTTGTAGCGTTATTTGTAAAGTGATTAGAACTCAGGAAAAATCGGAGATGGTTTTGGCTGAGTTCGGCATTTATTTCTACTGAGTAATCTTAAATTAAATGCTCACGAGTTTGTTGTTTGGCCGCACCCAACATTTGTGCCAAACTGGTGCCGCCAGTGCCTTTGGCATCCACATGCTTAGGCGCTTGCATCGTGATATAGCGAATGGCAATTTCCATGTGTTTTTTGCGAAATTCTGTGAGTTGCTCGATACAGGCATTAAATAGCGTTTGCAATTCGGGGTATCGCCCATGTTGCAATTCGACAAAACTGCGAATATTGTCGCCCTGCGCCAGCGCCCGAATAAAATCACGATGGGCTGGCGGCATGTAATCTTGCATTTCGCGTAAAAAATGGCGGCTGTGTTCACTGGTGTGACGCACCCCAAATGTCGCATCGAGCGATTGTAACAACGCGCTTTGCCCAGCGCTGCCACCCGCAAAGATATAGGGCGTGTCGCTAATGCCTTCATACACCACCCCGGGCGCGGGCCAGCTTGCCAAAAATGAGCGCACCCGATGATAAAAAATATGCGGGTCGCACTTTTCATACATGCGCAGCAGGGTATGCGACATTTTGTCGATGATGATCGACAATTGTTGCAAAATGCCGGCGAGCGTGGCGGTGTCATTGGCGGCAATGGCATCTTTGGCCTGCACCAACAGCGGCAAAGCGGCAGCGCCGTCGGCCTCAATTGCCACTGTCACCAATACAAACCATGCCTCATCTGAACTGCCCAAAAAGGGTTGCAATAAAGCGAGGTTCTCAAGCGCAATTGGGCCAGTGGGGTCGAGGCGGCGCCAATTGTGCAACACATTGGCAGCGTGCCCGATGATGGGTTTGCGACCCATTTGCTGGCTGAGCTGCCACAAGGGTATGGCTAAATTGTGCGGAATGGTCATGGCTGGGGTTGCCTCGGCCCAGACATAAGCGTTGCCAAAGGTAGTGAGTAACAACATGGCGCGTTCAAGCTGGGCGCGGTCTGTCAGTTGATTGATGTCGAGCAATGGCATTCGCTGCACCCATTCTCTAAACCGCCCAGCCAACAACAACGCGGGTAATTGTTTGCCGAGGTTATCCCATGCCCCAAAATAAGGCGGCAACGCCGTCAGTGGGTCGGGGTTTGGTAAAAAACCGCTAACCGAATCGACATGATATGTGGCGAGATTTATGCTTGACATGTGTATATTTTAAGCCTAAAATTTTATTCGAACCATAGTAGCTGCTCAATAAAATGGAGGGAATAAAATAAATTTTCTTCGAAATCATCATGTGATCTTTGGAAGCAGGAGTTTTGTCCCTGCTTCCAAAGAT
>CAZLOF010000285.1:0-6423 GCA_964560745.1 uncultured Thermoflexus sp. | reverse complement strand
GTACGGCGCTTAATGTTTGGCTCAATCGGCTTCAGCCTATTGTTGGCAGTGCTACCATTTAGCACAGACCTGCGTTTGTCGATGGGCCTACTGGTGCTGCAAGGCTTGTGCGGGGTGACATTTACCACCGCCGCCAGCACGCTCATTCAAACCACCGTGCCCGATCAATTGCGTGGGCGCATTACCAGTCTTTATTTTCTATTATTTGCCGGCAGCACACCTATTGGCGCACTCGTCATCGGCAGTTTATCTGACCTTTTAAACGTGCCCGATGCCTTATTAATTTGTGGCATCTTATGTTTAGTTGGCATCGCCATCAGCGCCATTTATCGCCAACGCACGCTTCATTCATCTGTTTCACCCTAACAACAGCCAATGTTGTTGGTAACAATACCCTTTAAATTCACAATTTCGGTAGATAATGTTGCCATGTCAGCAAAAACAGCCGTTATTACCGGTGCAGGCAGTGGCGTAGGCCAAGCCTTGGCCGTCCTCATGACTCAAGAAGGGTGGAATGTCGTTATATTAGGTCGTCGTGTCTCAGCATTGCAAGAAACCGTCAGCTTAGTTACACAGGCTTGTAGTAATATAACCCCGCCCGTTTGCATGTCTATCCCCTGTGATATTGGTGACGAAACTCAAGTACAAACAATGGCACAACACGTGCTTTCAACATTTAGCAGCGTCGATGCCGTCATCAACTCAGCCGGCACCAACACACCCAAACGCAGCCTTGCCGAAATTAGCCAAGACGATTATAAAATGATGATCGATGCCAATTTGAATGGCGCATATTACTGCACCCAAGCATTTTTACCCATCATGCGCCAACAAGGGCATGGAACCATCGTTAATATCGGCTCGATTGCGGGCTTACAAGGCAGCGCCTTGGCTGGGGTAGCCTATGTCATGGCGAAATTTGGCACTCGCGGCCTCACCCAAGCCATCAACGCCGAAGAGCGCAAATACGGCATTCGCGCTTGTCATGTTGCTCCCGGTGATATCAATACCCCACTTTTAGAAAAGCGCCCGGCCCCGCCCCCACTTGAATTACGTGGCAAAATGCTCACTGGTGAAGATGTCGCCCGCTGCGCCTTACTCGCCATCAACATGCCCGCAAATGCCGTTATCGAAGAAATTGTTATTCGACCCAGCTAGTTAACTAAATTTAAAATTTAAAATGAATAATTTAAAAAACAGACGCAAAGCAAGCCCTAAATTTTAAATTTTCCATTCTAAATTCTAAATTCTAAATTTTATGATCAAACTTCCCGGCCTAATTGACCCACATGTGCATTTGCGCGACCCCGGCGGCACCCACAAAGAAGATTGGGATAGCGGAACTGCCGCCGCACTCGCTGGCGGGTTTACCGCAGTATGCGCGATGCCAAATACAACACCACCCATTGTTGATGCCGCCGCGTTAGAGATGAGCTTAACCGCAGCCACCCAAAAGGCCCGCTGCGATTATGGCGTATATGTAGGCGCAACGCTCGAAAATGTCGATAGTGCAACCACGTTGGCGAAACGGGTGGTAGGCAAAAAAATGTATTTGAATGGCACGTTTGGCACGCTTAAAATGGAGCAATTAGACGCGATTGTGGCGCATTGTGCCAGTTGGCCTGCCGATAAACCGTTATTGGCTCATGCTGAGCAACACACTTGCGGCGCAGCCATTTTGGCGGCCCATTTAGCCGGACGCAGCATTCACATTTGCCACGTTAGCCGCGCCGAAGAAATTTCACTCATTCGCACAGCCAAAGAAAAAGGCATCAAAGTCACCTGCGAGGTCGGGCCACATCACCTATTTTTGTGTCTTGATGATGTGCAACGAATTGGGGCTGGCCGCGCTGAAGTTCGCCCAATGCTGGCGACCGCCAGCGACCGCGCTGCCTTACGCGCCAATTTAGAGGTGGTCGATTGTTTTGCCACCGATCATGCCCCACACTTGCTCAGCGAAAAAGACTCACCCGCGCACCCGCCCGGCTACCCGGGTCTCGAAACGGCCTTGGCGCTCTATCTCGATTTGGTGCACAACGACATTATTACCATCGATGATGTCATCGACAAATGTTATACCCAACCGCGCCGCATTTTCAATTTGCCCGAACAACCAAACACATGGGTTGAAATAGACCCAGATGCCACATGGGTGGCACGTGGGGCCGATATGCAAACCCGCGCAAAATGGACCCCTTGGGAAGGCACAACCCTACGCGGGCGCGTCGAGCGGGTGGTTTTACGTGGTAATGTGGCTTATGAAGGTGGGCATGTTTTGGCCCAACCCGGCACTGGGCGCGGGTTAGTTTGATTTGTTGAGTCATGAGTCATGACTCATGACTCACGATTCAACAAATCAACCATTCACTCATTCACTCATTCAATTCAACAACTATGGCTCAACCCGAAGCACTCTCATCTCTTGTTCACGAACTCGGCGAAATGCTGGGCAACGTTATTTCAGATTTAAGCGGCCCCCACACCCTCGATCAAGTCGAGCATATTCGGCGGTTGGCCAAAGCCATTCGCAATGGCGATAGCAAGGCCAGTGACGAAATGCGTAGCATTGTGCGTATGATGGGCACAGCCGACGCTTATGAAATCGCCATGGCGTTTACCACTTATTTCGAACTGGTGAATTTGGCCGAAGAAGACTATCGCACCCGTTTGCTGCGTGAGCGCCGTAGCCAACGATCAAGCTATGCTCCTCAATTGCCGTCACTACGCGAAAGTATCGAAGCCGCCATTTATGAGCTAAAACAAGGGGGGGTAACCGCAAGCGAAATGCAAGCCATGCTTGACCAACTCGATATTGAATTGGTTTTTACAGCCCACCCCACCGAATCGAAACGCCGAACGGTACTGACAAAATTGCGCCGCATTGGCGATTTGCTAAGCAATCAGAGATTAGGGGGCATCAATGGCGGCTTAAAAGCCGATCAATCGGCCCAGATGCAAGCTGAAATACGCCGCCAAATCATGGGGTTGTGGCTCACCGACCGCTCGCGCATGGTGCAGCCAGAGGTCGAAGATGAGGCCCGCAAAACCTTATGGTATTTCAACGAGACCATTTTTGAAGTACTGCCCACCTTACAATTAGATTTAGTAACGGCTCTGGCAAAATATTACCCAAGCGTCACTGCACCCAAACGTTGGTTGCGTTTTGGCTCGTGGGTGGGTGGTGACCGTGATGGCAACCCCAACGTCACCGCAAGCGTGACCGGTAACGTATTACATTTGCATCGCCGAATCGCGCTCGAGCGCTTCCGCGAAACCTCGCATGAATTATCACGTCAACTCAGCATTTCGCTGCGGCGAGATAGCATTACACCGGCCTTGGGTACCTTGATCGAGCAAGATTTGCAGCGCACCAGCTATGCCAAAAACTCAACCAAGCGTTACCCAAATGAGCCTTATCGTGCGGTAATGGGGGCCTTGGCCGAAGAAATGAAATTGGCCTTCGAGCAAACCTTGAGCCATAACCTCAACACTCAAAATAGCAACAAAGCGGGCATACATTCACTCACAGCCCAACAAGTGCGCGACACACTCGACATTGTCATCGATAGCCTGCGTCATGGGCGTGGGCGCGAATTGGTTGAAGACGGTTTACTCAATTTGCGTCAACAAGTCGAAACCTTTGGCTTACATACCGCCCGACTCGACCTCCGTCAACATTCTGGTCGTCACGAATTGGCTGTAACCGAGCTATTAAAACAATTGATTGAAAATAAAGCATTGACCTTCTCAAGCCCAGAGTTTGACTATACAAAGCTGTCTGAGTCAGAGAAAGTCGCTGTTTTAACCTCAGCTCTTAGCCAACAGCCCAATCACCCCATTCACCAGTTGCAATCACTCGACCCACAAACCCGCGATGTCATTGACCCATTATTATTGGCCTGTGTAGCAATGGCGCGTTATGGCAAAGAAATTTTCGGCGCATATGTCATTAGCATGACAAATGATGTTTCGGATGTGCTAGAAGTGCTATGGTTACATCAACTATGTGGCGTTCCCACCGATGTTTTACCGATTGCCCCGCTCTTTGAAACCTTAGATGACCTCGATAATGCACCCAAAGTTTTGGGACAAATGTTTACACACACACACTACAGCGCCCATTTAGCTACTCACGGCAACCACCAAACCATCATGTTGGGCTATTCAGATAGCAACAAAGACTGTGGTTATTTGGCAGCCAACTGGGCTTTGTTCAAAGCCCAAGAGACCATCGCCGAGGCCTGTAAACAAGCAGGCATGACATTTACGCTATTTCATGGGCGTGGGGGCACTATCGCCCGCGGGGGTGGCCCAGCCGCTAAAGCCATTTTAGCCCAACCACGAGGCATGTTACATGGCAGCATTCGCATCACTGAACAAGGTGAGGTGCTATCAACCCGTTATCAAAACCCAGAAATTGCCCATCGACACCTTGAACAAATTGCTTATGGGGCCTTGTTGGCAATGTGGCAAGCTGGGCGCAAAAATATTGAAGGCACAATGGACAATACTGACAGCGAAGATGGCATGTTGTGGCGCGAAACCATGAGCAAAATCGCGGCTGATAGTGTCGGAGCTTATCGCGGCTTGGTTGACCATCCCGACTTTATTGCATTTTGGAAAGCCGTTACCCCCATCGATGAGCTAAGCGGCCTCAAACTTGGGTCACGGCCTTCATTTCGGCGCAATTTGCGTTCATTAGATGACGTGCGAGCCATTCCTTGGGTATTTTCGTGGATGCAAAGCCGTTTCGTATTACCCGGCTGGTATGGCCTCGGCAGTGCATTGGCCACCTGTGTCACCGACAATACCAAACTTAACTTGCTCCAAACCATGTATCGTGATTGGGCGTTTTTTCAAACCACCATCGACAATGCCCAACAAAGCCTGAGCAAAACCGACCTCGATATTGCCCGAACCTATTTAGAATTGGTGCAAGATTCAGCACTGCGTGAACAATTTTGGATCATGATTGAGTCTGAATTTAACCGCACCCGCGATATGATCTTGCGCGTAACCGAGCAAAAAGAATTATTAGATAACGAAAAAGTATTAGCCGACTCAATCAAATTACGTAATCCCTATGTTGATCCACTCAACTATATTCAAGTTGAAATGATTCGCCGCTTGCGGGCAGGCGATGCCGATACAGAAGGCTTGCGCAACGTCATCGACCTCACCATCAATGGGGTCAGCAGTGGTCTTAAAAACACCGGCTAACCGATTTAAGATGACGAATAAAACCCTACAGCCCGAGCTAATGCCTAACGAGCGCCTACTTTGGGGCGGGCAACCCCGCCCAGGCTGGCGGCTTAAACCCGGCGATAAAATGCGCTTGCCCATATCAGCATTATTCATCTTATTCATGATCTATTGGACATGGCAAGCAACAACTTTTACAACCCCGCCCAATCTGTGGGTAATGGGGGTGCCATTCATCTTTTTCGGGCTATATGTCTTAATTGGGCGATATTGGATAGAGGCGCAACAACGCAACCATAGCAGCTATGGCATAACCAATCAACGGGTTATTATCGTATGCGAATGGCCGTTTCGGCGCGTCATCAGCATCGCCATCAAAGACATTGACCATGTATTTATGGATGAAACCGCCGATGGCAATGGCAGTATCGTATTCGGCATGAGCATTAAAACCAGCACACCATTTTTGCCACAACGCCCCAAACCCAAACGCTTTGCGCCTAGTTTCGAGGCTATTTCCAATGTAAAACAGGTCTATGCGTTAATTCAAAGCCTACAAAAATAGCGCTCTAAAGCGCTATTCATTGCTAATATAACGGCAAACTAACGCGAATACGTGTCCCCTGCCCGGGCGTGCTTTCGAGCAAAATATTGCCAAACAATTCCTCAGCCCGTTCGTTCATCGATTGCAGCCCTAAATGGCCCGGAAAATTGCCTGCCGTGTCAAACCCAATACCGTTATCGGTAATCACCAATATAACGCTTTGCTTCTGACATTCAAGACTAATACCAACCTTAGTGGCTTTGGCATGTTTAATGGTATTGTGAAGTGCCTCTTGAGCAATGCGATGCAACGCCATCTTCTGCTCAACATTCAAGCGATTCTCATCACACAAATCCACATCCAAATCAACCTCCATGCGATGCCTTACTCGCATCGCTTCGGCTTGTTTACGCAAAAGCGCAATCATCCCTTCGCGTTCAAGCGATTCTGGACGCAGTTCAAAAATAAGTGAGCGCATCTCGGTTAGCCCAGCCTCAGCTAATTGCAACACATAATTAAGCGGCTCGGCCAAGCGCGATGGATCTCGATCTAACAACTCACGCGCAGTGCGGGCACCAAGCGCAATACCATACAACGCCTGCGATACCGAATCGTGCAACTCACGCGCCAAACGTTGGCGTTCTTCAAGCGCGGTATAGGATTGAGCACGCATATAC
>CAZLOF010000284.1:864-6427 GCA_964560745.1 uncultured Thermoflexus sp. | reverse complement strand
GCGTAACAATTGGTGGAGTTGATAGCGTTGCTCGCCGGTGCGCTGCACCAACGATTTATCGACCAAGCCCGTCAGCCGCAACAATGAGGCCCCCGCAATTTGGGCGGCGGCCTCGCGGGTAAAACTTTGGGCAAACAAGCCCAATTGGCAAAAAAACCGTTGTTCGATGGGTGTCAGCATGTTCCACGAATAATCGAATACCGCGTTCATGCTGCGATGTCGGTCGGGCAGGTCTTGGCTGAGGGTGCTCAAGAAATCGAGATCGCGCCCAATTTCATGCACAATATCGGCGGGAGGCAACATGCGTGTCCATGCCGCCGCCAACTCAACCCCCAAAGGCAGGCCATCGACCATGCGGCAAATTCTCACAATATTTGTGACATCGGTCGGGTGGGTGTAATTAACACCTTGAGCACGGCGGGCGGCTTGTAAAAATAATTGAGTGGCACTATATTTGGCTAAGTCTTGGCTGGCGATGCTTTCGGATGGGATACTTAAGCCATTTAACCCAAACGCCCATTCATCGCGCACATTAAGCCGCTCGCGGCTGGTAACAATTATTTTGAGTTGGGGCAAAACCGCCAATAAACTGGTAAGCAGCCCCGCCCCTGCAATCAGATGCTCGATATTGTCTAAAATTATGGTTAAGCGCCGCCCATTTAAGGCCGCTGCGAGGGGTTGAATGGGCGGAATGCCTGTGCTTGTTTCGTCGTTAAACACCAAATTGAGGGTGTGTGCAATGGTTTGAGCAATGGCATATTCGGCGACTTGTTTGTTGCTTGGGCCGCTGGGTTTGGGCACACTGGCTAATGCCACAAATAGGATGGGGTTTTCAGAGTTATTGTTGGTATTGTTGGGTTGTGCTAATGCTAGCGCCAAGCGGGTTTTGCCTACCCCGCCCGGCCCGATCAATGATAACAATCGGCAGGCTGGGTCAGCCAACAAAGCTGTTGCCTCGGACAATTCACGCTCGCGCCCAATCAGCGGGGTGGGGGGCATGGGGAGTTGAAACTGAAAATCAGAAGGCGCAGTGTCAGCATTTTGCCGCTGCCACTTGTCACTTTCTACTTGTTTTGCCGCCTGATGTGCCGCCCGAATGTGATGATAAAGGGCGAGGGTTTCGGCGCTGGGCGGCACCCCTAATTCGGCTTGTAGAATGGCGCTGCATTTGGCAAACTGGGCTAGCGCATCGGTGCTGTGGCCTAAGGCAGCTTGGGCGCGCATGATATTGCGGTGGGCGGCCTCGTGCCAAGGGTCGAGCGCCAGTTGGTGCTGGGCAAGGTCGAGCGCCGATTCGGGGGTATGGTTTGTTAGTGCGCTCTCGGCTAGTTTGTCCATTGCCCCCATCACCCGTTGGTGCAAGGCCTCGCGTTGAATCTCGGCCCATTCTTCAAAGGCTGCACTGTCGTCGATAAACAAATTGCTGAGAAATTTGCCGCGATACAAATTAAGCATCGCGGCCCCATTGGTCGTTTTCAACTCGCGCCAAAGCTGTGCCACATCACATAGCACATTGGCGGTGGGGTTTATTTGTAGATCGTGACGCGAAATGAGCAAAAAAGGTGGGTCGGCTTGGGTGTCGCCAATGGCTTGGCGCAAGTTGAATAGGGCTTGGCGCAAATTTTGTTTGGCGGCGTTGTCGGGTAATTCGCCCCACAACAGCCCTGCCAATTGGGCACGGGTGTGGGCTATGTCGGGGTTGCTTGCCAAGATTGCCAACAAGGCCCTCACCTTGAGCGACTCAAACCCAGTGCAGGTCACGTGATCGAGCGTGACCGCAAATTCGCCCAGCAGCCGAATATGCAGCCGCGCGGTGGGCAGGGGTGGGGGCGTTGTAGCGGGTGCGATGCAGCCCATTTTAAGCGATTTCGGGGAGATATGGATATACTGGGCGCAGCAAAGGAATTTGAGCAAAGATAAAACATGTTTAAAGATCAAGTTGTCATCATTACTGGGGCGGGGCGAGGGATTGGGGCCGCCGCCGCCAAATTGTTTGCCCAGCAAGGGGCCAAAGTCGTCATTAATGATCTTGATGCGGCGGCATTAAAAAGTGTGGCGATGGAGATTGAGGCCGCTGGTGGGGTAGCACTTGATGTGCCGGGCAGTGTGACCGATCCCGACTTTCCCGATAGATTGATGAAATTGAGCGTTGAGGCCTTTGGCAAGATCAATGTCTTGGTCAACAATGCAGGTTATACCTGGGATGGCATGATTCACAAAATGACCGACGAGCAATGGCAAGCGATGCTCGATGTGCATGCCACCGCGCCATTTCGCATGATACGTGCCCTTGCGCCTTATTGGCGTGACACTGCCAAAGCCGAGATTCAAAACACCGGCGCACCCCAGCACCCCCGCTGTATCGTTAATATTTCGTCAACCTCTGGGTTGCATGGCAATATTGGGCAAGCCAATTACGCCACCGGCAAATTGGGCATTGTGGGGTTGACCAAAACCATCGCCAAAGAATGGGGGAGCTTGGGGATTCGTTGCAATGCCGTAGCGTTTGGCCTAATCGATACACGCCTGACGCAGTCTAAGCATCAAAATGAGCGTATCCAAATTGGCGAACGCTCGATCGCCTTGGGCATTCCCGACGAAATTCGGCAAGCCGCCGCCGCGCATATTCCATTAGGCCGCGCCGCTACCCCCGAAGAGGCTGCCTCGGGTATTTTGCTCATGGCCTCGCCCTTGGCCTCTTACATCACGGGTCATACCCTTGAGGTAACGGGCGGGGTGGGGATTTAGTGGTCAGTGGTTAGTGGTCAATGGTTAGTGATTAGTTATCAGTCAATTATGATCTTTTAACACTAACCACTCATCACTAACCACTAACCATTGACCACTAACCACTAACCACTCATATATTACCTTATAGAACTCTCATGATCAAATGCTAAAATCACGCCGCTAGGAATGGGGTGTTTAATGTTGGTTGAATGTTTGCCCCTATTTTGATATTTACCGGCAAGCCCGGAACACCAAAGAAAAGAGGAAATAACAGTGACAGAAAAGTGGTTTGAAGTTAAAGATTTACACGTAACCGTAGGTGACAAAGAGATCTTAAAAGGGTTGAATTTAAGCATTAATGCTGGTGAAGTTCACGCCATTATGGGACCTAATGGGAGCGGCAAAAGCACCTTGGCCTATACGTTAATGGGGC
This sequence comes from uncultured Thermoflexus sp., assembly GCA_964560745.1. GTDB lineage: Bacteria > Chloroflexota > Anaerolineae > J036 > Brachytrichaceae > AQU-03. Next base: position 3,264 of record CAZLOF010000284.1, on the reverse strand, counting down.
ATCCCAATTACACCGTCACCAGTGGCGTAGTGTTGTTTAAAGGCCAGAATGTATTGGATATGGAAGCTGACGAGCGCAGCCGCGCTGGCATTTTCTTGGCGTTTCAATATCCGGTTGCCATTCCGGGTGTAACCGTCGCCCAATTTGTGCGCACCGCCGTTAATGCGCGTCTTAAGACTGCTGCCGCTGCCCAAAATAATGGTGTTGTTCCTTCTACTTTTCGTGGTATGCCGATCCCCGTGTTTACCAAAACACTCAAAGAGGCAATGGCAGTGTTAAAGGTAGATAATGCTTTTGCCGGGCGTTATTTGAATGAAGGCTTTAGCGGTGGCGAAAAGAAGCGGGCCGAGATTTTGCAAATGGCGATGCTCAAGCCAAGCATGGCGATTTTGGACGAAACCGATTCTGGTTTAGACATCGACGCTTTGCGTATTGTGAGCGAAGGCGTTAATACGCTGCATGTGCAAGACCCAAATATGGGTGTGTTGATGATTACCCATTATCAGCGTCTGCTAAACTATATTAAGCCACAATTTGTGCATGTGTTAATTGGTGGGCGTATCGTTGATAGCGGTGGCCCAGAATTGGCACTTGAGCTTGAATCACGCGGGTATGATTGGTTGCGTGAGCCAGAAGGCGCGGGTTAAGCTGTAAAATGGCAAAGACAGCCTAAGAGCGTTTTGGCAATTTAAAAAGATGCAATGCTGAAATCGCTATCCCTCCTCCCCCAGCGGGGAGGAGGGATAGCGATTTCGGCGAAAATCTCTTTTATTATTTAGAAGATCCTAGAGTGCGTCAAATCATGCAAGATTTTGAGCGCGAAGAGAAGTAAAAAATGTCAGAAGAAAGAAGCCAAGTATCCGTTAACGACGAATATATTGAAAAATATGGGTTCCATGAGGCTGAGAACTATTCATTCAAGAGCCGCAAGGGGATTGATGAAGAGATTGTGCGCGACATTTCGCGCATGAAAGGCGAGCCAGAATGGATGACAGATTTCCGTTTGCGGTCGCTAGAATCGTTTTTCTCGCGCCCAATGCCAAATTGGGGCAGCGATAAGCTGCACGATATTGACTTTAACGACATTTTCTACTATATCAAGCCAACTGATGGTCAGGCTGGCACATGGGAAGAATTGCCGAAAGAGATCAAAGATACCTATGACAAGTTAGGTATCCCCGAAGCCGAAAAGAAATATTTGGCTGGGGTCGGGGCACAATATGAGTCAGAAGTGATTTATCACAGCCTTGCCAAAGATTTAGAAGACAAAGGCGTGATATTTTTGGATACTGACAGTGCTTTAAAGCAATACCCTGAAATGTTTCGCCAATATTTTGGCACGGTGATTCCATATGCCGACAACAAGTTTGCGGCCTTGAATAGCGCGGTATGGTCGGGTGGGTCGTTTATTTATGTGCCACCGGGTGTTAAGATCGATATGCCTTTGCAGGCTTATTTCCGCATCAACGCCAAAAACGTCGGGCAATTTGAGCGCACCTTGATCATCGTCGATGAAGGCGCACAAGTGCATTATGTCGAAGGCTGCACGGCACCGATGTATTCGAGCGATTCGCTGCACAGCGCCGTTGTCGAAATTATCGTTAAAAAAGGCGGGCGTTGTCGCTACACCACCATTCAAAACTGGTCAACCAACGTTTATAACCTTGTGACCAAACGCGCCGTTGCCTATGAAGGCGCGACGATGGAGTGGGTGGATGGCAACCTTGGCAGCAAGTTGACCATGAAATACCCAGCCGTGTATTTGATGGAGCCGGGTGCGCATGGCGAAATTTTGTCGATTGCCTTTGCGGGCAAAGGTCAGCATCAAGATGCAGGCGGCAAAGTGGTGCATGCCGCACCCAAGACCACCAGCCGCATCGTCAGCAAATCGATCAGCAAAGACGGTGGCCGCACCAGCTATCGCGGTTTGCTGAAGGTGTATAAAGATGCTGAGCAAAGCAAGAGCAGCGTGGTATGCGATGCGTTGTTGCTGGATGAATATAGCCGTAGCGATACCTACCCCTATATTGAGGTTGACAACAATAACGTTGACATTGGACACGAGGCCAGCGTGAGCAAGATCGGCGAAGAGCAGTTGTTTTATGCCATGAGTCGCGGTATTGATGAAGAATCAGCCAGCGCGATGGTGGTGTCGGGCTTCATTGAACCTTTGGTGAAAGAATTGCCGATGGAATATGCAATGGAGATGAATCGCTTGATTGCGATTCAGATGGAAGGAACCGTTGGGTAATGAGAAACGTGCCTTCTCAATAAAACGGGGGGAATAAAACAAATTTTCGTTAAAATCACTATATAGCGATTTTGACATTACATCTTTTGGGTTTATCCTGTTTTATTGAGAAGATACAAATGTTGCAATAAAAAAGCCCGCTTTTGGCT
>CAZLOF010000284.1:0-854 GCA_964560745.1 uncultured Thermoflexus sp. | reverse complement strand
GCACAGATCGATTACGTTGGATTTCATTGGTTTTGGGCGTAATGCTTGAAACAAATGACTTAAACGGTGTGGCTGTAAACCCCATGAGCATTTCATATACTTTTGCACGTGAAAAAGCCAATTGTGGGTGTTCGTGCTGCTTTTTGTGCGCCGGAAGCTGACGTGGAGCGTTGCGCCTTACAAGATGATGGCGTTTCACATATTGAGCTTGTTTTTGACGGGCGGTGGGCAGATCGATTCGTGACATGAGATAAATAGAAGTTTAATATTGAGCTTAAACAATATGTTAATTATACATAGAGATTGTAGCAGATAAAACCCAAGAATAACTTCAACCTAAAGGCTTAGACTGTATTGCGACGAAAGACGGAAAATTAAACCTGATATAACCAATGAGTGGTGATTAGGGCTGGTTGTAAATGAAGTGAAAGCGCTAATTGGATAGATGCCGTATTTTGTTCGTGGGCTTGATAGCGCGGCCTTAAATGATTTTGTTGTAGGTGTTTGAGCGCAACCGCCACGACTTGTCGGCCATAGCCTTGTTTACGGGCGTTTGGCAATGTATATACCCCGCCTATTTCCCAAATTGTGCCATAGTTTTGGTAGGTAAAACAGGCGGCGCTAGGCTGATTTTGTTGATAGTAGGCAATACAATAGGCGTTATTGTGCGCAAAATAATGCTGCATATCGGCTTCGTCATAACCTTGTTGGGCAAATAGGGGCAAGCAATTGATATCGAGTGTGAGGCTAATTTGAATCGCATCATTATGGGTATAAGGCGGCGGCGAATCATCGGCATGGGTGAATGAGATGAACGATGTGATGCGCTGTAGCTGAAATTGAGAAGCCAATGC
>CAZLOF010000283.1:0-6432 GCA_964560745.1 uncultured Thermoflexus sp. | reverse complement strand
ATGAGAGTATCGCCGATTTCACTATTCGGGCTCAAGCTATGCTTGAGCCATAATAGTGAAATCGGCATGTCGCTTTTCTTTGAGATTTATGCTTTAATCAGCCTAATGAGCAAGCAAAACACAAAAAAAAAAATACCCAATTGGCCTACCCTTACCCGCTACGACCAACAACATTTGGGGCGCATCGCCATGCCGCTCGGCGGCATCGGCACTGGCAGCGTGGCGCTGGGTGGGCGCGGCGACCTGCGTGATTGGGAGATCGTGAACCGCCCGGCCAAAGGGTTTAAGCCAAAGCAAACTTTTTTTGCGCTTTTTGCCAAAGCCAAAGGCGAGCCAGCCGTGACCCGGGCGCTTGAGGGCGTGATCGACCCGCGTGATTTTGAAGGTGCATTTGGCAGCAGTGTGCCAAATCACGGCTTGCCGCGTTTTCACCAATGTCACTTCGAGGCGGCTTACCCTTTGGGTCAGGTCGTTCTGGCAGATGAGTCTGTGCCGGTCTCAGTGCGCATCAAAGCCTGGAATCCGTTTATCCCAACCGATGCTGAGCGCAGCGGTATTCCTATTGCGATATTGACATTTGAGCTGACAAACACCAGCAATAAGCCAGTCGAGGCGGCGGTGTGTGGCAACCTCGAAAATTTTATTGGGCAAGATGGCAGCGTGGTGGTGGATGGCCGCATTAACACCGGGGTGCAAGGCGGCGCAAAAAATAGCATTGGCTTAAGAGAAGCCGAAGCCGTGCGTGGCCTCATTTACCAAACCCAAGGCGTTGCGCCCGAGGCCGAGCAATGGGGTACGTTGGCCTTGAGCACTACCGCTAAAACCGGCATTACCTACCGCACGGCTTGGGCCAATTTAAATTGGGGCGATTCGTTGCTCGATTATTGGGATGATTTTGCCGCCGATGGGGCGCTAGAAAACCGCCATGATGTGGTCGATAATCCGATCGGCTCACTGGCAGTCAAAATTGCGCTACCAGCCCATGCCACCAAAAGCATCACCTTCTTGCTGACTTGGCATTTTCCAAATCGGCTGGGTTGGGGGGTGCGCAATGAACCTTCGCTCAGTTATGGCACCGGCTTGCGCGACCAACCCGACCGCGCGGGTAATTTTTATACCGGTCAATTTGCCGATGCGTGGGATGTGGCGTTGCGCACCGCGCCGCAATTGGCCGCGCTTGAGCGCGACACCGTAACCTTCGTCAATGCCATCTGCCAAAGCGACCTGCCCGCCAGCGTAAAAGAGGCCGCGCTGTATAACGCCAGCACCTTGCGCACCCAAACCACTTTTCGCATCGAAAGTGGGCATTTAATGGGTTGGGAGGGCTGCGGCGACAAGGCTGGCTGTTGTTGGGGATCTTGCACACATGTGTGGAATTATGAGCAAACGACGGCCTTTTTGTTTGGCGATCTCGCCAAAACCATGCGCGATATCGAATTTAGTTACGCTACACGCAGTGATGGCCTGATGGCCTTTCGCGCCGATTTAGGGTTAAGCCGCGCTACCGAATGGATAAACGCCGCCGCCGATGGGCAAATGGGTTGTTTGATGAAGCTCTATCGCGATTGGCAATTGAGTGGCGATGATGCCATGTTGCGCAAGCTATGGCCGAGTGCCAAACGCGCTTTGCAATTTTGTTGGCGACCCGGCGGCTGGGATGCCGACGAAGATGGGGTGATGGAAGGCTGCCAACATAATACGATGGACGTGGAATATTATGGGCCAAACCCGCAGATGGGCACATGGTATTTGGGCGCATTAAGGGCCATGTCTGAAATGGCACGCTATGTGGGTGAAGGTGAGTTTGCCGACAAATGTGACCGCCTGTTTAAGCGCGGCAGCGCATGGATGGACGCGCATTTGTTTAATGGCGATTATTATGAGCATGAGATACGCCCACCTCAGCCAACCGATTTGGTGTTAGATGGCTTGCGGGTCGGCATGGGGGCGCTGAATTTACAAGAACCCGATTTGCAATTGGGTGCGGGCTGTTTGGTTGATCAATTGGTCGGGCAATATTTTGCCCATGTGTGTGGACTGGGTTATTTGTTAGATCAAAACAAAGTGCGCAAAACGCTGCAAAGCATCATAAAATTCAACTTTAAGCGTGGGTTTAACGACCATTTCAATCATTTGCGTAGCTTTGTGATGGGTGATGAGAGCGCCTTGCTCATGGCAACTTACCCACGTGGGCGGCGACCCAAGCGCCCATTCCCCTATTACAACGAGGTCATGACCGGCTTTGAATACACCGCCGCCGTGCATATGCTTTACGAGGGCCAAACCGACGACGGGCTAAACGTGATCGCGGCGATTCGTGAACGGTATGACGGGTTAAAGCGCAATCCGTTTGATGAGGCCGAATGTGGGCATCATTATGCGCGGGCAATGACAGCGTGGGCCAGCATTTTGGCCCTCACCGGCTTTCATTATTCTGGGGTTGATCAATCGATTACATTTGCGCCCAAACCCGGTACGCATTTTTGGGCCAATGGTTATGCGTGGGGGCAATGCCGTATTGAACAAGCAGACAATGCCCTAAAAGTTATCCTAACGGTGCTAGGTGGCAACTTGGCCTTGCGGCATTTCAAATTGGCGGGCGGCGGCGAGGCATTATTTAAACGTGGGCTTCAATTGGGCACGGGCAAAATGATTGTGTTGGCGCTTTAGATGCTTAGTGCGCGTCCCCAGACGCGCATTAAACGCGCCTAAAGACGCACGCTAAGCTGCATGGTTTTGCGCTTAAATATCGGATGTCTGAACAGGTTTTGTGCGTTTAACTAAGCTATGCGTTCAGACATCCGATATTTTTGACAATACCCTATTGATGTCGGTCATCTAAGCGCTGTAACACTTTGCGCAAGGGAATTTTGCGCTCGTTGAGCAATACAAGCAAATGAAAAAGCATGTCTGAGGCTTCGTCAATCAATCGCTCATCATCTTGGGCCACGCCAGCCATTGCGGTTTCAAGTCCTTCTTCGCCGACTTTTTGCGCAATTTTAAAACGCCCTTTGGCAAATAAACGGGCGGTATAACTGGTTTCAGGCGAAGCATCACGACGCGAAGCCACTACGGTTTCGAGTGCATCTAAAAAACCGGCGCGGGGTGATGAGGCAACTTGACCGCTACGATCAACAAAATCATTTAAACCATCTTCAGCCACATATTCTTTATGAAAACAACTTTCTTGCCCAGTATGACAAGTGGGGCCAGCCGGAACCGCCCGAATAAGCAGGGCATCGGCATCACAATCGGTGCGAATTTCGCGCACACGCAAAACATTGCCGCTGCTCGCGCCTTTGTGCCACAACTCGTTGCGGCTGCGTGAAAAAAACCAAACTTCGCCGCTTGCGTGGGTTTTTTGCAATGATTCGGCGTTCATCCAGCCCATCATTAACACGCGGCCACTAATGGCATCTTGAATAATGGCTGGGATCAGCCCTTTATCGTCATATTTCAGCATAAACGCGCTGATTGTATCCTGATTTCGTCTTTGGTCGCCCTTTGTCGTCATTTAGCGGCGGGCCATTCATCCATCGCCCCACCAATTAGCGGATAAATAAGCCAAGCAACGCTGGTGCCAAACAAGCTACCTGTCAAAATACGCAACCACCATGTGCTTTCGCGAAAAGCGATCAAATTAAACGGCGGCTGACTAAATAATTGCGAAAAGCCATCTAACCCAATAGGCACAACCCCAATAAGCAAAAACAACCAAAATGGAATACTGCGCACACCGCGCCGCCGCAACAAAGCATAAAAAATACCATTGATGGCAAGCGCCAAATAAATGGCGACATCGCGCTGGCATAGCGCCACTTTATAGCCCATTTGCTCATTTCCCTGAAAATCGCGGGCAGCAAATAAGCCATCAACCCGCCCAAGGTTGATGCCAGAAGCCTGCTCAAATTCGCCATCGCTGTTACCACGCGCATAAATGGGTTGATCGCCAAACAAAAACACCGAGCGAAAAGCGTAAGTGTGACACACCAATTTATAGGGCTGGTAAATCCATTGTGCGGCGTTTATATAGCCAGCCTTCATCAGCAATGGCGCTAAGAATGGCAGCAACGAATAAATCATCATGCCACTGACGATCATGGCGAGCCAATGTCGTTGTAGCGCATTGCCCGCACGGTTGAGGGGATTATCGGATATTGGGTTAATAGCTGAATTATCTCGCTAAATTTTTGGGTTGCGCAAGAAGTTACAATACATCTTATCGAGGAAACATCATGATTAATCAATCACATAAAACCCAATTCGATGAGCAAGGCTATTGTGTCGCCCGAGGTCTATTTGAGACCCAAGAAGTTGAGCGCTATCGTGAACATTACATGCACTTGCGCAAAAACGGCAGCTACCCGGGTGATCTGTCGGGGGTTGGCACCAAAAGTAATGATCCGCTCAAAATTTACCCGCGTATGATTCATATGCACCGATGGGATGAGACCTCGTTAAAATGGTTAATTGACCCGCGCTTAAATGCTTGTATGAGTGCACTTTTAGGACGCTCGCCCTTTGCCGTGCAAACCATGCTCTATTTCAAACCACCCGGCGCACGGGGGCAAGCCTTGCACCAAGATAATTTTTATTTGCGGGCACAGCCCGGCACCTGTATTGCGGCATGGATGGCGCTAGATGATTGCGACGAAGCCAACGGCTGCTTACAAGTGGTTCCCAGCAGCCACGCATGGCCGCTTTTGTGCAGCCAAAAGGCCGACACCAGCCTTAGCTTCACCGATGTCACTGTGCCAATACCCGCCGAGGCACAAGTATTGCCAGTGGTGATGAAAGCCGGTGATGTGCTCTTTTTTAACGGTCAAATTGTGCACGGCAGCTACCCAAACACCACCCAAAATCGCTTCCGTCGCTCGCTCATCGGACACTATATCGAAGGCCAAGCGGAGCAAGTCGCTCAGTTTTATCACCCAGCCTTACGCATGGACGGCAGCCCACTTGCGCTAAATATCAGTCAAGGCGGCGGCACTTGTGGCATTTGGGTGGAACAAAATGGTGAACCAGTGATTGAAATGACTGGTATGGAAGAAATAGTGCGTAAACACGAATAATTAAGCCATGAGCCTTGAGCCATGAGCCTTGGGTTATGGCTCATGGCTCATGGCTCAAAGCTCAAAGCTCAAAGCTCAAAGCTCAAAGCTCAAAGCTCATAACTCATATGCGCACACGCGAACAACTAGAACACACCGAAATATTTACATTGGCCCCATATGCCGTAAAAAGTGCTGAATCACGCGGGCGGGCATATGATGAAGATGAGCCGACCTACCGCACCCGATTTCAGCGTGACCGCGAACGGGTGTTACATACCACCGCGTTTCGCCGTTTACAGGGTAAAACCCAAGTCTTTGTCGTCACCGAAGGCGATTATTATCGCACCCGCATTACACATACGCTTGAGGTGGCGCAAATTGGGCGCACGATTGCGCGAGCATTGGGCGCAAATGAAGATCTGGTTGAAGGCATTTGTTTAGCGCACGATCTCGGTCATCCCCCCTTTGGGCATTCGGGCGAAGCAACCTTGGCTTCATTGATGCAAGGTTATGGGGGGTTTGATCATAATCGCCACAGTTTTCGCATTATTGCCGAATTAGAACGCCGTTACCCCGAATTTCCGGGCTTAAACTTAACTTATGAGTTTCGAGAAGGCATTGTCAAGCATGAAACCGAATATGATGTGATTAACCAACACGATTTTGAGCCAGAATTACGCGGATCGCTTGAGTGTCAAATCGCCTCATTTTCAGATGAATTAGCCTATAACACCCATGACCTCGATGATGGGCTGCGTTCGGGCTTGATCAAAATTGAGCAATTGCAAAAAGTGGGCTGGTGGCGACGCGCTTGCGAATCGGCGCAAGTGCAAAATGAGCCATTGAGTGACTTGGTGCGGCATCGTGTCATTCGCAAACTGATTGGCGAAATGACCACAGACTTGGTGACCGAGGCCTCGAGGCTGATTGAGGCATCCGATGTACACAGTGTAGACGAAGTACGACGAGCAAACTCGTTACTTATTTCGTTTTCGCCCGAAATTCAGCGGCTCAACCGCGAATTAAAATCATTTTTATACGAAAATATGTATCGGCATTGGCGGGTGTTGCGTATGCACACCAAATCGGCACGAGTGCTTGAAGATCTCTTTCATACCTATAACGCCGATCCGCGTATGCTGCCCGACAGCACCCGCATAAAGCTCGATACCATGCCGGTTGAGCGCGTGGTTTGTGATTACATTGCTGGTATGACCGATCGTTTTGCACTCGATGAACACGCTCGACTATTCGATCCGCACGAGCGGGTCTAAGAGGGTGTTTCTTAAATCAATTTTCACTTTTTTGTTAGCTGAAATCATGTGGTTTTATCAAATCAGAGAGCATATTTAGACAAAACGAATGCCGAAATCACTAT
>CAZLOF010000282.1:0-6446 GCA_964560745.1 uncultured Thermoflexus sp. | reverse complement strand
GATCAAGGCAGCCTCACCATTCGCCGCGATGTGTATGACCGCTATTGGCGTGACGATAAAATTTCAGCCATCGCTGTTTATCTCAAGCCCAATGTCGAAGCCCGTGAGGCAGTTGATCGGATGCGCAAACAATTGGCCGGGCGCAATATTGTGGTGAATGCCAACCGCGACCTACGCGACAGTGCCATGACTGTGTTTGACCGCACCTTTGCCATTACTGGCGCACTAAATTTATTGGCAACAGTGGTGGCCTTTATCGGCGTGCTGAGCGCCCTGATGGCCTTGCAAATTGAACGCACCCGTGAATATGGCACTTTGCGGGCCTGCGGCATGACCCTCACTCAACTTTGGCGCATGACTTTGCTTGAAACCGGTTTGATGGGTAGCACCGCTGGCTTGTTGTCAATGCCAACGGGTTTAATCTTGGCGATTATTTTGGTTTATATCATTAACTTGCGTTCATTTGGCTGGACCATTCAGTTGATATTAGATTGGCAAACTTTTGCACAAGCCTTGGCTGTGGCGGTGATAAGTGCCTTATTGGCATGTATTTACCCCATGTTTCGATTGAGTAAATTACAAATTACGACGGCGGTACGACAGGAATAATGTAATCGAAACCTCCGAGGTCTTAGCGCGGCTTAATGTTTCAGCCAAAAGCTGTGCTAAGACCTCGGAGGTTTTTATATAACCTTACATTTTTCTGATGAAGTTATAAGCTGGCACAACTGGCAATTTTGAGATAACTCGCATAAAATACCCGACTGGCAAAATGCCATCACAAATAAAAAGATCACCATTGCACCTTGTTGCACAACCGCAGCATCGTGCAATGGTGATTTTAATGAACGATTTACTTAGTAAGGTTTAAAAATGTGATTTTTGCCGAGATCACTATCACTTCGTGTTTTGATAGGCTTTGCCCTATCCAAACACGAAGTGATAGTGATCTCGGCAACATCTTTTGGGGATCCCCCCAATTATTCAGAAGATACAAGATAACGTTAATGTTTAAGGTAAAGGTGAAGTGTAAATGATTTCGGATGAAGTTCGGCAACGGGTAGCCGAGGCATTTGCTGGTTTTGTGGGCAATGCCGATGCCACACATGCCCTCAAACGCTCATTATTGGTAGGGTTATCGAAAGACCCACCTTCGCTCGATAAAACGTTTTTGTTTAGCGGGCCGCCCTCAACTGGCAAAAGCGATTTGGCACGCCGTGTTAATAAATGTTTGGGCTTGCCATTTGTGCAATTAGATGGGCGAGCCTTGCGCAGCCGCGAAAAGTTATTCGAGATGATCGACGACTCGCTGGCTTCGCGCCAAATGTCGCCACGCAAAATTGAAGATCGTGGGGGGATGCCCGTATTTGAATACCCCTCCGTATGTGTCTATGTTGACGAAGTTCATTTAATCGGCCAAGGTGTGCAACAATCATTGCTAACCTTGCTTGAACGTGACGACTGTAGTGTGGTGCTTGAATATGGCAGCATTCGTAAAGTGGCGATGATGCCGGGCAGTGCCTATTTATTTGCCACCACTAAACCCGCAGATCTTGAACGGGCTTTTCGCTCGCGCTGTTCAGAATTGGTGCTCAATCGCTATTCAAGCGAAGAAGTAAGCACAATGGTCAAACGGCGCTTTCCCGATTTGCCGCACGATATGATCAAAAGTGTGGCTGGTTCTAGCCGCCTCACCCCGCGTATTGCCTTCGATATTTCATCGGATTTGATGGACGAAATTGCCATTAGCGAAGATGACGATTTGCGGGCGGCGTTGCGGCGGGTATTGCGCGGGCGGGGTATTTTGGCCGAAAATGGCATTACCCGCAACGACTTGCGCTATTTGCAAGTGTTGCGTAATCGCAAACCAGTCGGCGAGTCGGCCATTTTGTCGATGTTGGGCGATATTGATCGCTCAGTTATTCAAGATGATGTCGAGCCATTCTTGCTGCGCGAAGGCTACATCGGCATCAGTGAAAAAGGCCGCCAAATTACCCTCAAAGGCTGCGATGTGCTTGAATCGGTGAAGTAGAGAGGATTGGGGATTAAGGATTAGGAATTTCATGGGTCATGACTTGTGACTTATTTTAAACTCCTAATCCTCAATTCCTAATCCCCAATCCTTAATCCTCTCCACCGGCACTTGAATCTCCATCACGACAGGTGCGTTGGAGTCTTGTAACTCATTTTCTTTGCCATAATGATGCAACTCGCGGGTTTCACTTTGGCGGCAGCGGTAGCCATTGGCCTCGATCCATTCAAACACTGCAATAATGGCTTGGGTGACATCTAATGTTGCTCCTTGATGCACCACACAAGCCGTTTCGGGCGAGGCCGGCAATTGGCGCGTGCCAATGGGTGCTAAGGCTAATTTACTTGTCTCGCGCACAGGAATCACCACCGCCATTTCGGTATCGATATTGGTTTCGGTGTATTCGTGATTATGATACAACGCCATTTCAGTGCCAGTGCTTTTGATTTTGTGCTCAGCTAGTGTGTTGTAAATACGATCGTAAGCCGCACAACGATAGCGCCCCATTTCAAACAAATGGGGGATCATGTGACGGGTTGAGGCGATAGTTAAAGCATCTAACGACTTGACTGCGACATCATAACGAACAGGGTTATTTTCATTTTCAATTTGCCGCAAACGGGTAGCGATACGCACCAGCTTTATTTGTTCTTCGGCAATTTGGCGCTCAATATCGCCTTGGCGTAGCCGCAACATGCCCTTCATTTGCTCCACCGGAATGTTATCGTTGAGCAGCCGCACAATTTGCTCAAGCGAAAAGCCCAAATCTTTGAGCGCCAAAATGCGGTTTAGGCGTGGCAATTGGTCGAGCGTATAGTAACGATAATCGGTAAACCGATCAATATGTGCAGGTTTCATTAACCCAACATCGTCATAATGCCGCAGCGTCACTATGCTTACTTGCGCCAAACGGGAAAAGTCACCAATTCGTAACATTAATATTGTCCTCACTCAATATTGTATACTGAGAAAGTCGCAAAAATGTGGTTGTTAGTGGGCGTACATACCATTGTTACTTTGCTATGTTTTTATACCAAGCAACCGTTTGCCGCACCACCTCATCCATAGGTGTGCCTTTTACCCCAAATGCCCGCTCAAATTTGCTGCTATCGACCACAAATGGCTTTTCAAATTGATAAAGCATCTCAACCACCTCACGCACCGATGGCATAAAAATGCCCAGCCCTTGTAATATGAGTTTGGTGGCAATCGTGTAACGAGGCTTATGGCCAGCTTCGGTGAATACCATATTTATAATTTGGCGTTGGGTCAAGGCTGTGTCATTGGGCGCAAACCATACTTGCCCTAGCGCATCGTCGCGCTCGCCAACCAACACCATCGCCTTTGCCATATCGCCAATAAAAGTATTGGTATGAGGTAGATCTGGGTTGCCCACCAATTGGGCGGCTTTGCCTTGAATGGCGGGGGCGATGGCGCGTTCACCCATGACCGCATTGATGACAAACGGACCAATAAAATCGGCCCCTCGTACAATCCCCACCCGTGCCGTGCCTGCTCGGTGCGCCGCTAGCATTTGGGCCGAAATCTGAGCACGAATTTTGCCCTTTTTGGTGTTAGCTTGCTCTGGCAAATCTTCACGTATGACCGCACCGCTGGTATCGCCATACATATACAAGTTATCGCCCACAATCAATTTAGCGTTGGCCTTGGCCGCCACCTCTAAAATATTTGCAAACAACGGCTGCATTCGCGTATCCCATTTATCATAAGGCGCGTTTACACAGTTGTAGATGTGGGTCGCGCCGTTGGCAGCGCTGTGCGCACTCTCAAGATTAGCGACATCAGCAGCAATAACACTCACCCCTGCGGGTAGCGTTGTTGGGGCTTTGCCGCTGCGGTTGACCATTTGCACCCGCTCGCCGCGTACGGCCAAGTTCTGCATCACGTGAATACCCATCGGGCCAGTACCAAAAATAATGTGTTTGTTCATAAACCCATCTTACAGTCTCAGGTTACCTGAGAGTCAAGGGGGTAAAACGGGTAATTTAAGATTGTCCTCATGTAAAATCAACCCGCCGACATGTTGACCTATATTTTGCGCCGTTTATTGCTCGCCATACCGCTGATGTTGGCAGTGGTTATTTGCAATTTTTTACTCATCACCTTTGCACCAGGCGACCCTGTGACGCTGCTAGTAGGCGATTACCCCGCGCCCGAAGAATATGTGCGGCAGGTACGGGCTGAATATGGCTTAGACCAACCGATTCCGGTGCGATTGGCGAGTTATCTTGGCCAACTTGCCGTCGGCAATTTGGGTTATTCATTTGCCAACCGTGTGCCGGTCTTTCAACTCATCACCCAGCGGGTGGGGGCTACCTTATTGCTAACGCTGACAGCGCTAACCTTGTCAAGTATTGTCGGGGTGTTGCTGGGCGTCATCGCGGCGCGCCAACACAATAAACCGATCGATCTTGTTGCCTCGGCTGGGGCGTTAATCGGCTACGCCATCCCCGAATTTTGGTTGGGGCAATTGTTCATCTTGTTGTTTGCGGTTGGGTTGGGGTGGTTGCCTTCGCAAGGCATGCGCTCATCGCGCTCTGTCGCCACCGGCTGGGCAGATTTGAGCGATGTGGCTTGGCATCTTGTCTTGCCCGCCTTTGCGCTTAGTTTGCGCTACCTTGCCCTCATCACCCGCATCACCCGCGTCGCCATGATCGAGGTGCTCAGCTCAGACTATATTCGCACCGCCCGCGCCAAAGGGGCGCACGAAAGGTCAGTTTTGTTGATGCACGCCTTGCGTAATGCGGCTGCACCGGTCGTTACTGTCATCGGCTACAACCTCGGTTTTGTGTTGGCGGGCAGCGCCTTGGTCGAAACCGTTTATAGTTGGCCCGGCATTGGGCGATTGTTATTTGAAAGCATCGGCAAACGCGATTACCCTGTGCTGACTGCCATTTTGCTCATGGTTAGTCTTACCGTCGTCATCGCTAATCTCATCACCGACCTTGTACAAGGTTGGTTAGACCCACGGGTGCGAAATGCGTAATCTCACCCAAAACCCGCGGGCATTTTGCTCATTCATGGTCATTGCGTTTTTTTTGTTAATGGCTTTTGCGGCCCCACTTCTGGCCCCGTTTGACCCTTTTACGGGTGGAAGCAATTCACTCAAACCGCCGGGCAGCGTTTTCTTGCTTGGCAGCGACCATCTTGGGCGCGATGTTTTATCACAGGTGATTTATGGGTCGCGGGCCTCATTATTGGTGGGGTTGTTGGCGGCATTTAGCGCCAGCGCCATTGGGCTTTCGGTCGGCAGCGTGTCGGGCTATCTCGGCGGTTGGTTCGATAACATTGTTATGCGCGTAGCCGAGTTTTTTCAAACTTTACCGCGTTTTGTCTTAGCCGCCATCATTGTGGCGGTGTTTGGCGGCGGCCTGTTCAAAATTATCGTTGTGATTGCCTTATTGGGCTGGATGCAAACCGCCCGTGTAGTGCGCTCGCAAGTGTTGCGTTTGCGTGATGCCGCCTTTGTTGAAGCCGCCACCCAATTGGGCTCAAGCCAATTTCGCATTTTGCGCACCCACATTGTGCCCAATGTCATGGCTTCGGTCATCGTCACGGCCTCACTCGATATCGCAGCCGCGATTTTGCTCGAAGGTGGCTTGAGTTTTTTTGGCTTGGGCGATGCCAACCTTGTTTCATGGGGCGGCATGTTGAATCAGGCCCAACCCTATATTCGGCAAGCATGGTGGATGGCGTTTTTTCCGGGCATGGCAATCACTCTTGTGGTATTGGCCTTTAATTTGTTTGGCGATGGCTTAAATGAAATGCTTAGCCCGCGCAAACATGATTAACTTCAAAAATCTTAGCGCACGGCGCGGCGACCACATCAAGCTGCGTTAATCTTCGAGATTAAAAAAATCAGCGAATGACAACAGGCGAAACCGCATCTTGCATCAAAATGGTCGCCTCACCACGCCCATCAATGGGGGTAGCAACCAAATGTTTGCGGTTTTGTGCCCGATCAACAATCTCATAGGTCACACGGTTGTTATCTAACCATTCAATTTGATCATCAACATTGCGTTGCTCATTTAACACCGTCTCTTGCATTGTGGCTAAATCAAGCACAGCCGGGCGCCAATCGCCGGGTTTCAAACGTTTCTTAAAAGCTAGTTTGCTGTTATCAGGTGAAAGGGAGGGACATTCGACATCTTTGCCAATCACATTTAATATTTTAGCTGAAACATCACCCTTCAATAATAAGATTTCGCCTGCGCTGCTTAATGTGGCATAAAACGTATTATTGTCATTGGCAAAGGTGACACCCCAAAAATTAAAATCGACTGCTTTAAAAGGCTTGCTATCACGAGTAACAACAAATTGTTCTAAATCGCCAACAGTGGTTTTGTTGGTTAAATCGACAATCACTGTCTTGGTCGAGGCGGTGCTGCCC
>CAZLOF010000281.1:0-6457 GCA_964560745.1 uncultured Thermoflexus sp. | reverse complement strand
CTCATCAGTTGGTTTTAGTGAGCTTGAAAACAGCCACAATAATGGATACACCATTACCAAACAAAACCCGCCAACAAAGAGATGATAGAAAAAACTCTTAACCAACTCGCGCTTTTGCTTGGGGGTAGATAGATCAAATGATAAAGACATAATTTTGGGGTGAAGGATAAAGGATGAAGGGTGAAGAATGAAATTTGAGCCTTCATCCTTCATCCTTTATCCTTCATCCTTTCATAAGTTATCCTTCTTCTTTGGTTTCGTAATAAACCCACTGAGAAGATGAACGAAATACGATGGCGGCGAAGAAGGCAATAATCAGCAACAATACCCACGCCATTGCCGAAGCGTAGCCCATTTGGAAGTTTTCAAAGGCGCGTCGGTAAATATAAAGCGCATAAAACAACGTTGTATCTAACGGTGCGCCGCCTGTAATGATAAAGGCTTGGGTAAATACCATCAACCCGCTAATCATTTGCATAATGAGGTTAAAGAAAATAACCGGAGATAACAAGGGCAAGGTGATGCTGATAAACTTGCGTAGCCCCGATGCGCCATCAATTGAAGCCGCCTCATAAAATTCGGTGGGTATTTGTTTTAAGCCTGCCAAGAAAATCAACATCGGCGAGCCAAATTGCCAAACGGCCAAAACAATTAAGGTCCAAATTGCAGTATCTGGATTGCCTAACCACGTGCGAGCGGGCACGCCGAAAAACGCCAAAAAGCCATTAACCAAGCCCTCAGTACCAAATACCTGACGCCACATCACCGCAACCGCGATGCTGCCGCCCACAATAGATGGGGCATAGAACGCAGCCCGATACCACCCCATGCCACTGCGACCTGTATTAAGCAACATGGCTAAACCTAATGCAAAAATTAAGCGCAGTGGAATCGCAAAAATAACATAAAAAAATGTTGCACTAACAGCCTTAATATATTTCGTATCAGTAGTGAACATTCGTTCAAAATTCTGTAAACCGACCCAACGGGCTTTATCAAGCGAATCAAGGCTTGAATAATCGGTGAATGAAAAATACAATGAGGCCAACATTGGCATGAGCGTAAATGCAAAAAACGCCAACAACCAGGGGCCAATAAAAATATAGCCGATCAAATTGCTTTGGCGAAAATTACGTTTTTGGGCAGGTGCGGCTAATTTTGCAGACGTGGTTTTAGCAGGAATAACAGCCATGTATATAAAAGTGCTGAGTTCTAAGTGCCAAGTGCTGAGTAATATGTAATTACTCAGCACTTGGCCCATATTACTTATTTCTTATTCTTTGCCAATAAAGCATTGGTTTCTTTGCGCAGCAAGGCAGCCGCATCTTCTGGCTTAATCTTCTCAAACATCACGGCATCAATCACTTGTGGGTTATACACGTTCTTAACCAAATCAGCAGTCCCAGCGGGGTCGGCGGGGCGAATGGGTTGGACGTCTTTGCTCACCCGTGCCACATAGTCAAACATTTCCTTCTGGGCCTTGCCAAGCTTCGGTGTCATCGACTCGCGCACTTTGTTGGCAATAGGCACTCCGCGCTCAGCAAACAATACATCATTCGCTTCAATATCATTGGTGAAATAATCAATAAACTTCGCAGCCTCTTCAGGTGCTTTAGAGTCACGGGTCACGCTAAAGAATTGTGACGGCTTGATGTAATTAGATGACTTACCACCAGTTGGGCGTGGCAATGGCACCATCTTGATCGTGCGAGCATCACCAGCCGCTTTCTGCACAGCAACTACTTGGTTGCTCCAATGTGAATCGCTGGCAGCTTTGCCAATGGCGAGTGGTTGTTGCTCTACGCTCTTACCATCAAACGTCGCCAAATCTTCGGCACGGTTTGGAATGGCATTGGCCTTTTGCAAGCGCAACAACATTTTCAAATGATTGACAAATGGGGTGTCATCTTTATAACCAATCTCATAGCCGTTATCAGCATAAGCCCATTCGCCCAACGACAAATACAACGACTTCCAAATTTGTTCGCCAGAAATACCACTACCGCCCCACTTGCCTGCTTTTTCGCGCATGGTCATTGCGGTCTTCTCAAAATCTTCCCATGTCCAATTGTCTTTTGGTAGCTCAAGCCCAGCCTTTTTAAAGTCATCGACATCACAAGAAAAACATTGTGAGTTGGCACCAAGGTTAACAGCGACCAATTTGCCACCGATGCGCCCACCTTTCAAGAAGTCTTCTGATACATCCTTAAAATTCAACACACCACTGGTTGCCAAATTGTCGAGAGGAATGATCAAACCCCGACCAGCCCATTCTGCAATCCATGCATAGTCTTGTTGCATGATGTCGGGCAAGCTGTTGCCAGCGGCTTGGGTGGTCATCTTGGTCAAGTGATCGGCAAAACCAGCGAATTCATATGAAATTTTGACATTCGGGTTTTTCTTCATATACATATCGATCACTTTAATCGTCCGGTCATGGCGATCTTGGCTTCCCCACCAAGCAATACGAAGATCAACCCCTTTTGCAACAGCAGGGGCCGCCGGCTTTGCCTCAGCGGGCTTGGCTGGGGCGGCTGGGGCCGGGGTGGCGGCTGGGGCACAAGCGGTCAAAACCGCACCGCCGCCAGCAATTGCGGCGGCCTGTAAAAATTTACGGCGTGATAATTTTTTGTTAGGTATGGACATTTTCTTCCTCTTAGAAATGGGTATGTTAAGGTTACTCAAAATGCAAAAGTCAAGTAACATTCATGAGTATATCCTTATATGATTATCAGTATATATCAAAAAGATTTGCTGTTTTTTTATCGCAAATTAAATGATAAGATAACCCTATTGTGCAGTTACGGCCGATCATCATTACTGGCATGGCCATTGCCGAAGCGGCCTTGCTCATGTCATTTTTTAGCCTCATTACGCCAGCAAATTGGTTGTGGATGGAATATGCGGTTGTTCTAATCCTCTTGCTCAGTATTGCACTCGGCTGGCAATTTTTAGCCACCCATATCACCACACCCCACCTTCAAATGATCATCACCAGCGCCAGCTTTATAGTGCTATGGCTTGGCATGTTAGCCGCGCTAGGGTTGGCAGTGAATGGCTTAAGTCTTGGCTTTATTAGCGGGCTTTCAAGTTTGTTGGTTGCCATCATCATTTGGTGGCGTGGCATCACTTTGGGGCAGCTTAATCTCAACCCGCGTAATGTGCGTGATCGTATCGTCATTGCCATTTGCATCTTATCTTTACTGAGTTTTTTCAATGTTTTTACACGCAGCCCCGATCTGTGGCTCATGACCTTGGTCACATTTACAGCACTGGTTGCCTGTCTACCCATTGCCCATTTACATAGCATTGCACTCAGCCCAATAGGCCGTGCGATTCCATCGACACGCGAGTATTGGCGCTGGATCGGCCCCAATTTGTTGATGGGCGCAACCGCCTGCTTGCTCGCCATTTTCGTCCTCAATCAAAACCTTGCCCGCCAAATCATCGGCCTATTTCTAACAGCTATCTTCGGCCTATTTGCCATTGTGCTGCTGCCAATTTTGCAGCCTATTGTCGAAATCATCATCGCCCTATTTCAACGGCTGCGCTTTTTTGACCTGCTCAGCCAAATCAACATCACCCCACCCCAGCTACCCGCAGCAACCCCAAACAACCTCACCGATAACACAATCACCATACCTCCAGTCATTACGGGTGGTATTACCATTGCCATCTTATTGGCGCTTGGGGGTGCAGTTATTTTGCTTACAGGGATGGCACGACGCGAACGCGAAAGCACCCAGCGCCTCGCCGAACCCGAAAGTGTGCAACTAGATACCGCCCCAAATACAACCGCTGTCGATCAAATAAAGCGCACCCTTAGCCTACGGCGTTGGCTAGCAAACATCACGGTGCGGCGACTTTATGCCCGCATGACCCACGAAGCCAGCAAACGCGGCAAACGTCGCGCCAAATATCAAACTGCCTACGACTATCTACCACTGCTCAACCAAGCTTTTCCAAATTGCAACAACGATGTGCGTATCCTTACCGATGCCTATGTCGCCGCCCATTATGGCGAATTGCCCGATTCGCCCGAAGCGATCGAAAACCTGCAAGCCGCATGGCAAAGACTTAAGCGTGCATAGTTTTTTTGAAGATATCACCAATGATTAAAGCAAAATACATCCACACCAACATTATTTCAAACGACTGGCGAGCACTTGCGGCGTTCTATCAAAACACATTCGGGTGTGTGCCTGTGCCGCCCGAACGCGATTATCGCAGCGCCGATTTAGACGCACTAACAGGTTTAGTCGATGCGCATCTAACCGGTATGCACTTGCGTTTACCCGGATATGGCGATGCCGGCCCCACTCTCGAAATCTTTGGCTTCGACAAAACAGAAGTGCGCAGCCCAACTGCCATCAACCGATTGGGATTAGGCCACATTGCTTTTTTAGTAGATGATGTCGCAAAGGCGTATGAAGCTGTTTTGGCGGCTGGGGGGCACACCATTGGCGAAACCGTAACGCTTATCACCGCCACCGGCACAAAATTATGCGTATGTTATGTCACTGACCCCGAAGGCAATGTGATCGAACTACAATCTATGACATCTTTCACAACGTAAAATATTATTCGCAATGTTCACCCGTCTTCATCTCATTCGCCATGGCCAAACCGATTGGAACGCCCAAGGACGCTGGCAAGGCCAAGCGCCCCATGCCCCCGGGCTTAATGATATCGGCATAGCCCAAGCCCGCGCCACGGCAGAAAAATTGACAGGGCAACATTTCGATGTTTTTTATTGCAGTGACCTGCTACGCGCCCGCCAAACTGCCGACATTGTGGCCGAAGTGGTTAAATTACCCATTCACATCGATAACCGTCTGCGCGAAATTAATCAAGGTGATTGGGAGGGCTTGACCAACGACATCATTGCCCCACGTTGGCCATATGAGTGGGAATGGCGTAACCGCGACCCCTTGAATATGCAACGACCAAATGGCGAATCGGTGGCAATGGTAGCAGCACGTCTAAAAATAGCCGCCGATGACCTTGCGACACGACATAACGGGCAAGATGTGCTCATTGTGTCACACGGATTAGCACTCGCCACCCTTATTTGCCATGCCAACGGCATCTACCTAGGTGATGCACGCCAACATATTCCCGATAATGCACAAATAATCAAATTGGAATGGCCGGTGCAACATCCTTAAAACCACCCCTTAACACATTTTTGCTACAAAAACACACTTAAATTGCATAAAACATGCGTATAATTTTGCCTACGGGCAAGGTGATTTTTATCACCCTCATCCCTATGGCTTAATAATGCCAAAATCCATTCAAAATAGGCATTTCTAAGCACTTTTTGCAAAAATTATATTTTCAAAGATAGTCCAATTATGTATAATTATTACTATCTTATTTGCTCTGTTTGCAACAACCATCAAAATCTCAGGGTATATTTTCATGTAAATATGTTGTGAATTTATTATTCTTATGAACGCGGCAAACAAACCCCACAGGATACGTCATTTTTTCATTGCAGCCTGTATTATTTACTGGGGCGTTATTTTTGCACCCAGCCCACAAATTGCCGCAACTGCGCCGCAAAATTTCGTTTTTCATCTAAATATCAGCGGGTTACGCCCGCGTGATTTACACGCCTTGGTAAATATGGGCAAATTGCCCAACTTTGCGCGTTTGCACACCCAAGGTGCATGGACACATAATGCGCGAATCGATGCCGACACCGCATTCTGGCAGCCCAATCAAATTTCAATATTAACAGGGCGCCCCATGCTCACCCGCTTTGGAATTCCAAATAGTGGGCACGGCTGGATGAGCGACGCTATGCCCGATATGTATGCTACCTTACATCGTCATGCCGATCGCTATATCGCTTCAACATTTGACATCGCGCATGATTACGGGTTAAAAACAGGGTTATATGCCACCGATCAGCGTTATACCTTAATCAAAAATTCGTTTAATACCGCAAATGGCGCCGCTGACACAGTAGATAATGACGATGGATTTGACAAAATTGATGTCTATATCAATTATCATCATGACACAGCGCATATGATGGAAGCCTTGTCTGCCAATATCAACAATGCGCCGACAAACTATACGTTTGTGCAATTTCATGACCTCAGCACCATCGGCACAATCTATGGTTGGGATAGTCAGGCCTATAAAAACACGCTCATTTATATTGATGGCTGGCTTGGAGAGATTTTCAATCTGATCCAATCAAACGACATTTTGAATGGAAATACCTCCATCATCTTAACGGCAGATCGAGCAGGCAGTGCAATAAATGGCATCGACGAAATTGACGGCGTTGACCCACTTGATGCGTTAAATTACACCGTTCCTTTCTTTGTATGGGGGCCGGGTATTCCACAAAATGTTGATTTGTATCTGCTAAATGGGTCAAACACCAGCAACCCCGGCACACGGTATATTTATTACGATACCTTAACCCAACCCATTCGCA
>CAZLOF010000280.1:0-6459 GCA_964560745.1 uncultured Thermoflexus sp. | reverse complement strand
GTTGGGGTTTGGGACGGTCATCGCCATACCAAAACGCAAAGTAACAGTGAGTTCGGCATGTTGTCTTTTGAGGATATTGAATAGGTAAAAAAGACGCGCCAACGGCGCGTCTTTTTTGTTGTATTTGAAGGTGTGGAAGTAAGTAGGGTAATTTATAAAACGCCATTGCCAAAGCAATTAGAGATGCTACGATTTAGATTAGGTATGATGTTAGTTAAATTCCATGACAGCCTTTCGTTTTTTCATCGTCGCCGTGTTGCTTTCTTTATTAATGGTAACGCCGCAATCGCCCACTTATATGGCTATTGCCCATGTCGCCAATGATGCGTCGCGTTTGCCATTAACGACACAATCTGCCCCCGAAAAACTGAGCGCGTCGTTACGTGCCATCTTGGCACAATTGGGGCAACAACCCGCTGCTAAGGTCGGCATTATTGTGCGTTTTGTCGGTCAGGTTGATCTTGATCACACCCTGAGCAAAGCCAAATCGCCGAGCCGCATCGACCGCGCTATTGCCCTGACCGACGCGCTGCAACAAACTGCCGATGCCACTCAACGCAATGTCATGGCTTATTTGGCCCGCCCCGATATCGCCGCCCAAAGCAGCGATATTCACCAATTGTGGATTATCAACGGCCTTGCACTCAATGCAACTGCTGAAATTATTTCGGGCCTTGCGTCCCGTCCTGAAGTTGCTTCAATCACCATCGATGAATGGAATACATGGATTGAGAGCCAAGAGGCAAGAAGCAAGAGTCAAGAACCAAGAACCAAGAATCAAGAATTAAGAGCCAAGAATACAGAAGATGTGGCGCAGGAATTGAGCGATCAATCCTTGATTCTCAATCCTCAATCCCCAATCCCCAATCCTCCCTCTCCGATCTCGGTTGCCTTGTCGGCGATTGCGTTTGTAGAGCCGCCAGCTAAAGGTGAAGTGGCGTGGGGTGTTGGCGCAGTTGGGGCCGACCGTGTGTGGAAAGGTTTGGGTGTTACAGGCAAAGGTATTGTGGTGGGCAATATTGATACGGGGGTCGATTGGAATCACCCAGCCCTAAAAACCCGTTATCGTGGTTACGATGAACGCGGTTTATCACCCGCCAATCATTTGCATAGTTGGTTTGACCCAACCAATGAGGCTGCCTTTTACCCCAGCGATGTGAATGGGCACGGCACGCATACGATGGGCACAATCGTAGGTGGTAATGGTATTGGCGTGGCGCCGGGTGCAAAATGGATTGCGGCCAAAGGCTTTAACAGCGCGGGGCAAGCCCCCAATAGTTGGTTGCACCGCGCCCTGCAATTTATGTTAGCGCCGGGTGGCAAACCCGAATATGCGCCCGATGTGGTCAATAATTCGTGGGGCAATAATAACCCCTCGGTGGATGAGTTTGAGCCAGATGTACAAGTGTTAAATGCGGCTGGTATCTTCACGTTGTGGGCATCGGGTAATAGTGGGCCACGCTCCGGTTCGGTGTCATCACCTGCCAGCCGGCCGGGGGCCTATGCTGTTGGTGCCAGCGACAATGAAAACGAAGTGGCGAATTTTTCGGGGCGCGGCCCCGCGCCCGATGAATCGCTCAAGCCGTATATCATTGCACCGGGGGTGCGCATTGCCTCCGCGTTTCCGGGTGGCAATTATTTGCTGTCTACTGGCACATCGCAGGCCACACCCCATGTGGCGGGGGTGGCAGCACTATTGCTCAGTGCGCAGCCCACGTTCAATATTACCCAAACCATGTTTGTGCTGACCAGCACGGCCTTGCCCGTCGGCAATCCCATCCCCAACAACGATGCGGGCTGGGGGCGGGTCGATGCCTATGCGGCGTTGTTGTCGCAAGTGCAAACTGGCGTGATTACCGGCACGGTGCTTGACAATGGTCAACCCATTAGCGGGGCTTTGGTGACAGCCTTGGGCGATGTTTATCAGGCCTATGACACCACCGATGCCGATGGTAATTTTATGATTAAGGTTCGGGCGGGCAATTATTCGCTCAAGGCCAATGCCTATGGCTATTTTGAGGGGTATAGCAACCCGCGCAGTGTTGCCACTGGTCAAACGGCGCTGGTGAATGTGGCCTTGCAGCGGATGCCCAGCGGCGTGTTGCGAGGGGTGGTCACAGATGCCCGCACTGGCGAACAATTGCCAGCCACTGTGCGGGCGATTGGCACGCCGCGCAGCAGCGTTTCGCAGCAAAATTGTTTCCCCTGTCGCTATTATTTAGACCTGCCTGCTGCCGAATATGTGATTGAAGCGCGTTTAACGGGTTATGGGGTGCAAACCCGCACCATCAGCATTGCCGATGGCGTGGCGGTGGATGTCGATTTTGCGCTGAACGCCATTCAAAAAATCGTATTTGTTGATTCGGGCGCGTGGTATCTTGCCAGCGCTATGCAATATTACACCGAGACGCTCAATTCACTGGGCTATGCTTATGATGTGATGCGCATCAAGCAAATCCCGCGTGACCTCATTACCACCTCACAATTGCTCAAATACGACACCATTATTTGGTCGTCGCCTAACGATGCGCCCAGTTTTACCAATGGCGATGATGTCATTTCTGAGACATTGATGTTGGGCAAAAACCTATTGCTCACTGGGCAAGATATTGCTTATCATGATGGCGGCGGTAAAAATTTTAGACCCTATTTTGAGAAAATTAATGCGTGGTTTGTCGATGACAACAGCACCAATTTTAGGGTCGAAGGTGTTACCCAAACGTTGTTAGCCGGGCGGGTGTTCACTATTACGGGGGGCGATGGTGCGCAAAACCAAGAAGGCCCCGATATTATTCGGGTGCGTAATGTCGATAATGGGCATTTGATCGCCGAATATGCGCCGGTTTCGCTTAAAGCCAGCACGACGTTAACCCCAGCCGGGGCTTTGCCGAGTCGTGGCGCGGGTATTTATACCTCACAATGCCTGAGCTACAGTGTAGCTTTTTTGCCTTTTGGTATGGAGGGGATTAGCACTTTGGCACATCGCACCGATGTGATGGGCCAAATTTTGAATGCTTTTGTGCAGCCGCGCCCACAAACGGGGCTAGAGTTGACTCCACTGAACCCATTGCCGACCGGCGCAGCCATTGGCCTGCCCGGCGAAGTGGTAAGCCATAGTTTTCGGGTGCGGCATACCGGCGAGGCCGGTCTGCCCGAAACTTTTTCGATTGCCTTTGGCGGCAACAAATGGCAAGCCGCTGCCACCAGTGCAAATGGGCAACGCGATGTGCATGAAATTACACTGGCCCCATGCAGCAGCACCGTGATTACGCTTTCTGTCACCATTCCCCAAAATTTGCCGCGTAACAGCAGCGATGTGCTGAATGTGACGGTGTCGTCGCGCAATTG
The DNA here is from genome assembly GCA_964560745.1 of uncultured Thermoflexus sp. Classification (GTDB taxonomy): domain Bacteria; phylum Chloroflexota; class Anaerolineae; order J036; family Brachytrichaceae; genus AQU-03. The sequence goes on along the minus strand of CAZLOF010000280.1, from coordinate 3,111 downwards.
GTCGCCCAACCTTAAGCGCACCTTGAGTTTTACCAGCAAAACCCCCGCTGCCGTGCTTTTGGTCGATGACGACCGGTTTTATGACCGTGAAAAAGACTATTTAGCTGCGCTTGCTGCGGTTGGCACGAGTGTCGATCGTTGGGACACGCGCACCAGTTTGGGTAGCCAATTCACCCAAGCCCCTAGCCTAAATGACCTGAGCCGCTACCCGATGGTGGTGTGGTTTAACGCTTACGATTGGTTTGACCCAATTACTAGCGGCGAGCGTGAGTCGATGCGTCAGTATTTAGAAGCGGGTGGGCGGCTGTTTTTCTCGTCACAAGCGGCCTTACATTACAGCAGCGGTGAGCAACGCCAAGCCCCCGATTTTGACCGCAATACCTTGGGTGTGGCTTATATCGATTTTAACAGCAGCACCGATCAAATTGTGCCAGTGCCGGGCAGTGTGTTGGGTGATGACATTTTGGCAGGCACGTTATTGCCGTTCCCGTATGGGTTTAACCTCAGCGCCGCCGTGCAGCCGATGCAAGACACGCAAGTCGTCATTCGCGGCGACAACGGCCAGCCCTATGGTTTGGCACGCGCTTCGCATGTTAGCAACGACGAGTTCCCTGTGTTGTCGAATGAGTCGCGGCTGGTGTTTTTCCCATTTGCCTATGAAGTGCTAAATAAACCGCTCAAAGCCGAGTTGATGAACCGCATTGTGGGTTGGTTGTCACCGTTGGGCGAATCGCGCTTTAGCGCTGCGCCCAATAACATCCCTGTTGGGGGGCAATTTGTGTATAGCCTAACGCTCAAAGCCGATGAGTTGCTTAATCATTTGGGTGCATATACATCGACCAAGGTGGCGATCTCTGTGACATTGCCCAGCCAGATTAAAGTATTAACGCATACACTGCCGCCGGGGTCGTTGGGCAATGGCTGGCGTGGCACGCTTACGCAAGGCGAGACGCAACAATGGCAAATTGTGGCGCAACACACCGGCGGTGCTGTAATCAGCGCCGCAACCGAGGTTTTAACCGCGCAATTGCATATTACCTTGCCCGAGATGGGTATTCACTTTAGCAAGCCGCTATTGGTGCGGGTGAATGCGCCAAAATTGTTGCCAAGTATTCGCGTGACCCCGCAACCGTTGCAATGGCGTGAACGTGCTACGGTGACCATTGGCTTGCGCAACGTGAGTGGGGTTGATGCGGAGCGGGTGAGTTTGCGTAACGCTGTGCCTGCGCGGTTAAATGTGATTGAGTCATCGCTTGTTGTGTCGCCTACGGGTGTGGGTGAGTTGGCTTTGCTTGGCAATAGGCTTGATTGGACTGGCCCAATGACGGCGGGTCATGCTATCACCATTAGCTATCAGATGACTTTGCCGCGTTTTGGCTTTAATAACCCGTTGGCCTTTTTTAATCAAGCGATTGTGACCGATGATGCGGGGGCGGTGACTCATGCCGAAACGTGGATGATGCCTGAGACGATGCGTATCAGTTTCCCGATTATTTGGAATAATCAGTTTAGTGAGACAGTGACGATGACTGATACCGTTAGCACGACGCTAGAAATTACCACGACGATAGAAATTTCGTCGGTGGTGAGGTGAATTTATATTTTTCAATAAACAAGGGGATTTAAAGAGACGGACTGCCGAAATCACTATCCCTCCATCCCCACAGGGGATGGAGGGATAGTGATTTCGGCGAAAATCTGCTTTATAACTTATTACTGAGAAGATAAACTTTTTCCATAAATCAACAAATCATCATCGTCATCATAATAATTTGGCACGGTCGCTACGCGGGCAAACCCTTGCGATTCGTATAGCCGATGGGCTGGCGCATACGCCGCCGTTGACGAGGTATAGATCACCATCAGCCGCCCACCGGCGGCGGCGGCCTGAGTTATGGCAAAGCTGAGCAAGGCCCGCCCCACACCTTTGCCCCGTGCTTGCGGCAACGCACACACCCAAAATAAATCCCAGGTGTGTTGGGTCATGGCTTCACGCCCATAACAGGCAAACCCCAGCATCACATCATCGTGCCAGCAGCCAATAAAATGATAAGCATCTGGCCCGGGCTTGGTCATGGCTTGCTCAAACATTTCATCCACTGTGTCGGCATCGCTTTTGCCAAATAACTGCGAGCGTATCAAAATATCGTAGATGTGGTTGCGATCGGTAGCCGTGGCTGGAATAACAAGCATTATTTCAAAAGAGTGCTTCGCTCAAGCGCGATCACAACGAGCTTTTCGATCATTTGAGCATAGGTGAAACCAGCAGCGCGGGCGGCATTGGCAAAGCCGCCTTCGCTACTTACGTCGCAGTTGGGATTGATATCTAAGACCATCGGCTTGCCGTTTTTTAGCCGCAAATCGACCCGGCCATAATCGCGGCATCCCGATGCGGTATAGGCGGCTAGCGATACTTGCTCGATATCGGCTTTGAGTTGGGGCGAGATTGGCGCGGGACAAATGGCCGGAATTTTTTGATAGGCTTCCGAGGTTGGGGTCCATTTGGCATCGAAGGTGCAGAGGCGATCATGGATATCGGTAAACGCGCTGTAAATCATGGTCGAAATCCCCAATACGCGCGGGGTTTGGTTGCCCCATACCGATACGTTGTATTCGTCGCTGTCTAAAAATTCTTCGATTAGCACGGGTTGCCGCTGAAATTGAGACATCATGGCAGCGGCTTGTTGTTGTGCTTCATCAAGATTCATCACCACCGATTTGCGGCTGATGCCATATGAACAATGTTCGTTGGCGGGTTTGATGATGGCGGGAAAGGTATCAAATTTTAGGTCTGCGGCATGTTCAAATACGCCCCAACGTGGGGTCGGTATTTGTTGCTGATCGAGTAATTGTTTAATAACGCCTTTAAATTGGGTTTTTTCGAGCGAAATATTATCTGAACCGGTAAAGAGATAGCCGAGTTGTGCTAATGCTTGCGCCACCCGTGCGTAGTAAAACGGCTGGGTTGGCGATCCCTCGCACATATTAAACACCACCCATTCTGATGGGTTAAAGGGTTTGACGAGGGTGTCAATCTCACACGTCACGGCCAATGGCTGCACCTGCCAATATTGTGATCGTAATGCTGTGGTTGCTTCTTGCACCAATTGA
>CAZLOF010000279.1:0-6464 GCA_964560745.1 uncultured Thermoflexus sp. | reverse complement strand
GGTCAAAGCTGAATCATCGCTGTGATCTGCCTCATTTTTAGCGTTGCGGGTTGTGGGTGCTGCATCATCTACGATGATGGTTTTGCGCCCAATTAGATTTTCACCCCCGCGCACAACGGTTGCAATGGCAACTGCATATTCACCAGCGGCGGCATTGCGCCATAAATGGTGAATATGTGGGCTTAATGGCTCGACAAACACTTCGACAGTGCCGCCACAGGCTAAACCCACTGTTTCAAACGCGGTTTCGTCGGCAACACCAAATGATAGCAATTGCGCCTTCCCCTTTTCCAAGGCTTCCATACCGGCTTCAAAGACTGAGCCTTCGATACAGCCGCCGCTGACTGAGCCAGCAATTTGGTGGTCGGGGGTCATAGCCATTTTTGCGCCAATGCCACGCGGGGCCGAACCCCATGTGGCGATGACGGTGGCAATAGCAATATTGCTATTGCCTTGTTGGGTCCATTGGTTAATTTCGTTGATGATTTCACGCATATGATGTATGTTCTCAATAAACAGGGGACATTAAAACAAATTTTTGTCGAACACACTATCATTTCATGTTTGACAAAGGCGAAGCCCCCTGTTAAGCATGAAATGATAGCGCCTTCGGCATTATGTCTTTTGGAAACATCCCTAATTATTGAGAAGATACCATATTATTTGGTGTTATTTAATAAAACCGGCAAACTAATTTGTAAACATGGCACAAAATTAGTTAATTGAGCACGAATTTCACCACTGGGAAAATTACTTGAATGCACATTGACATAAGCCAGCCCTGCCAAAATATTGGCTTCTTGTGCGTCAGTATATTGCCATACACCAATTTTAGGTGAACCAGAAGGAATGGTGATAAGCGCGGGTGCACTGCTGCCTAAGGCCGCAAACCCATGAAAATGTGCAATGGTTTCGGTGGCGCTAAGGTTTGCAAATGATAGGTTATAGGCCAGCGTATTATTTGCGGTATTAATCACAAATATCCCTTTGCCAGTTGCATTTGTTACCACCGATGCATTTTCTTTGCCGAAGGTGGCGGTGGTCATTAAACAAGGTGGCAATGGGGTCCCGGTTGCGACAGGGGTGCTATTGGCCTGAGTAGTAGCAGTGGGCTGTGGCGTTGCCGTTGCTGCACCAACCACAGTTATTTTACCTTTCATCGATGTATGAATGCCACAGGCATAATCGAAAGTGCCGGTTTGGGTAAAGGTTTGGCTGGTGCTTTGGTTGATGTTGAGTATGGCTGATGCAAATGTGCCATCGTTAAATAAGATAGAGTGAGGCGCTTGATCTTTGTTTGTCCATACGACGGTATCCCCAACATTGACAGTGACATTGTTGGGCGAAAAGGCGAAGCCTTGAATATCGATAGTGGTGGTGGTAACGGGTGCTGCCGCTATATCTATCATCATGCCATGATGATGTTCATGTGGGTTGATGTCATTTGCGTTTGCGTTACCTTGGGTGTTAATCGTGATGCTGAACGCAAAAATAACGGTAGTAATACTAAGGCATATTAAAAGAAAACGGGTGGGTGGGTGTGTTGATTTATTCATCGTGCTTTCATTAGTATACGGCTTAGAAGGTGATTTGGATCACCTTTTTCTGAGTTGATGAAAAATTTTGCCGACTTCACGATCTCTTCCCAATTTGCACTTGGAGAGAGATCGTGAAGTCGGCCTCTTACCTTTTAGAAATTTGCTTAAGCTAAAGCTTCGGCTAGCAACCCATGAAAATGATGCACACCGTTTTCACGTTTGACACAATAGCGCCCTTGTGTATAGATACCTGTTTGTAAATTACGCCATACATCTTCGCATAACTCAATGTCTTCTTTTTGAATTTCGTCGCTAAAGTCAATTGAGCTTTGTAAATTGTTCCAAGTATCAGGTGTGCCCGGGTCGGCAAAATACCATTCAAAAATGGTTAAGGTTTTGTCGTGGCTAAGCGGCACAATAATATTAATTTGTAACATGCCCAAATAAATATTGAGCATAAAATTAGGAAAAATCCAATAATAAAATGCTTTATCATCGCCTTGCAAAGCAGTGTAAACACGCCCAGCCGCATCTTCAGTGCGAATGGGGCGAATTGGAGCGTATTGCGATGAGTAATATCGATACGTGTCAACGCGATATTGTTCGTAATCTAATTCTTTAAACAAACCAGGATGCGCAATGGGAACATGATAGCCTTCTAAATAATTATCAACATAAATTTTCCAGTTGGCATTGACGATGTAATCCATGCGTTTCATTTTTCGCATCCCCTCAAAATTAAAACCCGCAGTTTCTTCGGGGATTTTGCCCAATACGCTTAGCAATGATGGGGCATCGTTATCCATATTCACAAAAGCAAATGGACCCCATGTTTCGACCCGAATGGGCACAAGGCCAAAATCTTCTTTACGAAAATGTTGCACCCCTTCAAATTCGGGTGTGGTTCGTAAGCAGCCATCGAGACCATAGAGCCAGCCATGATATTGACACTGCAACGATTTGCGATTGCCAGCCGCACGCGCCACAACCCCAGCCCGATGTCGGCAAACATTGTAAAAGGCGCGTAAAACCCCATTGGCATCGCGGGTAACAACAATGGGCGTGCCGACTACATCAACTGCTACAAAGTTGCCGGGGAAACGCAATTGATCGAGCGAAGTTGCGAATTGCCAGCTCTTGTTAAAAATGGCTTTTTTTTCACGGGCGAGCATGGCCGGATCGGTATACCAATCAGCTGGGATGGTGTCGGCTTGTGCGAGGTTGGTTTGAAATTTAAAGTTTTGCATAGTAGAAGTGCTAAGTGGAAAGTGCAAAGTGGAAAGTGCTAAGTAACACAAAAAAGACAATTATTTTTGCGTTACTTAGAACTTTCCACTTTGCACTTTCTACTAAATTTTAGCAAGTGCTAACGACATCATATAATACACGCACACCCCACGCCAGCGCATCAATCGATAAACGCTCGTCGTGGGCATGTGCCAAATCCATAAAACGCTCGCCGGGTTTAAATTTCATTGGCGAGAAGCCATAGCAAATATTGCCGAGTTCCGAGACATGTTTCGCGTCGGTTGCGCCGGTTAGCATGTAGGGGATGGGGATGCCGTTGGGGTCGTGTTGTTTGACGATTTTTGACAGATGCCTAAACATCGGAGTGTCGGTCGGGAATTCAAGTGGGCGTGATTCGCTATCGACGATAAATTCATAGCGCTCATGATTGCGCCCGATGACAGCGCGAATTTCGTTGATGAGTTGGCTTGTGCTCACCCCGGGCAAGGTGCGGCAATCTAAAATCGCATCGGCTTCAGACGGGATGACATTGGTTTTGCTGCCAGCTTTTAGCCCAGTGGGCGAACAGGTGTTGTGTAGCATGGCATATAGCTCACGTTTGATCGACTCGGTTTTAAAAATAAAGCTCGGCGGCTCAACCCGCCCATTGGTCGCTAGCCATGCTTTCATGCCGCGCCCAACGCTACCCCCTACGCCATTGCCAAAATGCTCGATGAAGCCACGCGCCGAATTGGTGAGGTGTAATGGCAAATTGCTGCGCCCAATTCGCCATAAGGCATGGCCTAAATGCACCACTGCGTTATCATTGTGCGGCACACTGGCGTGACCCGGGCGGCCTTTGGCCCGCAGGCGCAGCCATGCCGTGCCTTTTTCGGCCACCTGAATCGGGTAAAACGTGTGTTTGCCAATATGCAACGAAAACCCGCCAAATTCGCTAAAGGCATATTCGGCGCGTAGCAATTCTGGATGGTCGCGCACCAACAGGCCAATGCCTTGATTGGTGTCGTTTTCTTCGTCGGCGGTGGCAGCCAAAATAATATCGCGTTTGAGCGGCACACCTTGGCGTGCCAAAGTTAAAAAGACCGCCAATTGCATTGCGCCGATGCCTTTCATGTCGATACTACCGCGTCCATACACATATCCGTCTTTAACGTCACCGCCAAAGGGGTCCATCGTCCATTTTTCGCGTTCAACCGGCACAACATCGGTGTGTGAATAGAGCAGCAACGGAGGCAGGCTGCCATCGCCCTTTAGTCGTGCGATGACATTGCCGCGCTGCGGGGCTGTTTCGATCACCACCGGTGCGATGCCATTGCCATGCAAAATATTCGCAATGTAATCGGCAGCGATTTTTTCATTGCCGGGCGGGTTAACTGTATTGAGCCGAATGAGACCTTGTAGCAAATGCAGGGCTTCATCGGCAATAGCATTCCAATTTAAGTCTGACATTCGTAAATTATGCCACTTTGCTGGCGGGCACACGCTGGCGTGCTAGCATCCATAACCCCAGCATAACAATTGCCCCCACGATAAAAGGCCAACTTGCCCCCAAATATTGAAAAATAAGGCCGCCGACAATGGGCGCAATTACGTTGGCCAAGCTGTTAAAGGCGCTATTAAGCCCCAAATATTTGCCGGTTTCAGTTGAGGCCACGTTTTTGCTGATACTGCTGCTCAGGGTTGGCCCTAATACTGATCCCCCAATTGTGGCGGGGATCATGGCGACCATGAGCCATGCGATCCCTAAAATACCGTTGGCGTTATCAGGCGGTAACGCCACACTAGATTTTGCGCCGGTGTTGCCAGCTAATTCGGCTTGTATGGCAGCTTGTGAATAATTGGGCAAAGGAATCATCGGTGTCAGCGCTGCTAACAATAAACCGATGCCGAGGGTGCTTAACCCCAATAAAATAATCCATTTATCGCCATATTTTTTGCTCCACTGGCGCACCAATCCGCCCTGAACCACCACCGCCAACACGCCAATAAATGCAAACAGACCCGAGTTGCCACCAGCACCCATGCCGAGCCGGTTGAGGGTAAATAAGGCTAATAGGTTTTCAAACCCGCCAAATACGGCTTGAGCTGCAAAAACCAAAGCCAGCAAAAAACCAACTTTGGGTTGGGCAATGGCCTTAAGCATGGCATTGGGGCTGATGCTGTGCGTGGTGTTGCTTGTGTTGCGTTTGGCGGGGTCGAGGGTTTCTTTAAACCAAAATGCGGTTAATAGAATTGAGATCAACGAAAAACCAGCAGCCACAAAGGCTGGCATCGCGTAGTTATAGCCGCTGAGTGACAAACTAACAAAGGCAATAATAGGGCCGATGGTAAAGCCCAACCCAAAGGCCGCGCCAATTAAGCCCATGGCTTGGGTGCGATTTTTTTCGCTGGTGCTGTCGCTCAATGCGGCTTGGGCCGTGCTAATGTTGCCGCCACTCAGACCATCGATAATGCGCGAGAGAAATAAGATGGGTAAGCCGTTGGCAAAACCCAACAACATAAACCCAACAAATGTGCCCATTTGACTAACCAATAAGACTGGTTTGCGTCCAAAACGGTCACTCAGTGAGCCAAGAATAGGTGCCCCGACTAGTTGCATCATAGGGTATGCCGCGTTGAGAATGCCAATGACGACGGCATTGGCTCCAAAGGCGGTTGCATAAAGCGGCAAGAGCGGAATAATAATGGTCAGACCTAACAGGTCTACCAACACAATCACAATAATGGGTAAGATGCGCTTAAAATCTAGCTTTTCTGGGGCGTTCATAATAGTAAGAAAGTGGAAAGTGGAAAGTGGAAAGTGAAAAGTAGAATACTTTTCACTTTCCACTTTCCACCTTTTACTTAATAAATCCAGCCACCACGCACAGTGGCGACATTGACAAACATAAGCAATAACGAAACGAGGGCGATGATGAGGCCGATCAAATAGCCGCGTTTGCGGGTCATGGGCACAAGCATATGGGCCAACCCTGTGATGATGATACCCGTAAATACGTGTTCCCATGCTTGGCGATACATCGCCCCAGTTGCACCGGTGAGTTTGCCAACAATGTTAATTAAACCCAGCACAAATTGCACTGTAATAACGGCGGCGAAAGCCTTGCCTAAGGTGACATCAATGCCTTCATAGCGTGATTTTTGAATCAAGCTAAGCGCATATTTAACGATGACCAGCACTGCCACCAGTGCCAACACCCATCTCCAATGACCATGAATCGTTTGTAATAGTAACATTTTTTATTTTTTTCCTCTTGTATTTTTGTTTGCGTCATCTCAGTTGTTTGGTTATGCGGCAACTTGAGACATACGTAAAATCACAGCGTCAAGCCATGCCAATTCGCTATTGAGCACATACTGTTGGTGCTCGATCAGCAATTGTAGCGAGCCAGCATGTTGCGGCGCATGTTGTGTTTGGCTAATTTGGGTCAATAAATGCTCGCGGCGGGTTTGTAATAAGGCCAATGCCTCAGCTTTGTCTATGGCATCAATAAAGGCAATGCCGATATCATTTGACAATTTGGGCAGGCTAAAGGCTGCCAAATTGATGCGCAATAGCCGCTGAAATTCAGCCTCGCCCGATGCGGTTAAGCTATATGTTTTACGCGGCGGTCGGTTGCCTTCGCGTGTCTCTTGCACTATCACCCAACCCGATGCCGCCATTTTGTCGAGCAAAAA
>CAZLOF010000278.1:0-6470 GCA_964560745.1 uncultured Thermoflexus sp. | reverse complement strand
GTGTTTGTATTTAGATTTTCATTACAGGGTGAACTAAATTCCAATCAAGGTTACATTGGCAAATTGAGGCAACACGTCACAGAAATCGGGTTTCTGGAAGAAACCCGATTTCTAAATGCGCACCCGCTGTTTAAACATTTACGCCTACCTCAAGGCAAACTTATCGGCTACACACCAAGCCAATAGGGCGCTTGTTGAATGGGTGTCGTCACCATTGCGCCGCCAGCCGTCATCAGCACATTGACCTCGCTGCGAATACCAATATGCCCCAAATACACCCCCGGCTCGACCGTGACCGCCAAGCCGGGCAACAAACGACGGGTGTCATGGGTTTCCCAATCATCAAGATTAACACTTTGACCATGTGCCGCATTGCGACCAAGGCTGTGACCAAGCCGATGTCTAAATTCGGCGGTGTAGCCGCGTGCGGCAATCAGATCACGCGCCGCCCGATCGACCTGCCAACCGGCCTCAACCGCGCCCGAGGTCAACAATTGAATGGCAAGATCGCGGGCATCGCGCACCGTCTCCCATACCCGCACATATTCGTCACTGGGCACACCCGCAAACCCCACCCATGTAATATCGGCCATCGGGCGGTCACGCAACCCCGCCCATAAATCAATCAACACACATTGCCCCATTTCTAAGATACGGTCGCTTTGCTGGCTCGGCGCATAATGCCCATCGCTGGCATGGCTGCCAAATGCCACAATTGCGGCGTGATCAGTCTCAAGACCATGTTCATTCAGCGTTTGGGTGATGCGTGCTTGCACCTGTAGCTCGCTGATGGGTTGGGCGGCCTTTAATCGCGCATCGATCAACTGAAAGGCGCGGTCTTTGGCCTCGACCACGCCACGCACCGCCGCCTCGTGTGCCAATTTGTCATCGGCGCTCCAAGTCAAAAACGCTTGTAGTAAATCGGCGCTCGACAACACCTCTACCCCACAATTGCGCACCCGCTCAAGCGTGCCAGCATCGACAAAGCTCACATAAGGCACTTCGCCGTTGGGGCTATATTCCATCGCAACCTGCCGTGCGCCGCGCAAGGTGGTGCGTAATAATTCATCTAGTTGCTCATGCGAGGCAAATGCTCGGCGCTCGATGTCGGCATCGGGCAAAAGGTGTTGCCAAGTGGTGGCCTCGATGCGGTGATGGATGAGGGTGGCAGACCCATGAGCCGGCACATATAAAAACCAACGGCGGGTGAGAATACCTTGCCCCAATTGCAATAATTGGGCTGGGAAGGGGTTTAGCCCGCGAAAATCATACAACAACCAGCCATCGAGACCCGCCGTGCAAACGGCATCTTGTAATGAAGTGATATTTTTTGTCATGCTGCTAACACCCAACGTTTAATTTCGGCCAAATATAGGTCGCGCATAAGTTCATGGATGATTCATGACTTATGCGTCACAAATTCACTATAAGTTTACGCCCAAATAAGTTTCACATTTTTGCCCAATAAACTGTATACTTTATGCACACGTGAATACCATCATTCGTCTCCAAGACGTTCATCATACCTATCAGGCCGAAAATAGCAACGGCATTAAAGCCTTGCAAGGCGTGACGCTCGACATTTATGCCGGTGAATATGTGGTCATTTTGGGGCACAATGGCTCTGGCAAATCGACTTTGGCTAAGCATTTAAATGCGCTGCTGTTGCCATCGCAGGGCGATGTGTGGATTAGTGGCGAGGCTGGCCCCAATGGCGCGGCCCAAACATGGAACACCAAAGACAAGACGCATTTGCGTGACATTCGATCGAGCGTTGGCATGGTTTTTCAGATCCCCGACAATCAATTGGTGGCGACGATTGTGGAGGAAGATGTGGCTTTTGGCCCTGAAAATTTGGGCGTACTACACGCTGAAATTTTGCGGCGCGTCGATTGGTCGCTCGACCGTGTCAATATGGAGGCGTTTCGACATCGTGCTCCCCATTTGCTGAGTGGCGGGCAAAAACAACGGGTGTGTATTGCTGGCACGCTGGCCATGCAGCCGCGGGTGTTGGTGCTGGATGAAGCCACCGCCATGCTCGACCCATTGGGCCGCAAAGAGGTGCTGGCAGTGGCGCGGCGTATGAATCAAGAGGAAGGCGTAACGGTGGTGGCGATTACGCATCATATGGAGGAGGCGATTGAGGCCGACCGCGTGGTGGTGATGGCTGAGGGGCGGGTGCAGATGCAAGGCACACCGCACGAAGTGTTTAGCCAAACTGCGCGGCTGCGCGAGCTGCAAATGAATACGCCCCAAGTGACGCAATTGGCGCACGCCTTACATGCACGGTACGCCAATATCCCCCAAAACTTGCTGACGGTAGATGAGTTTGTGGCTGAAATTGCAAAACATACCCGCCCGCACCAGGCTTCCCAAACCCCAAACCTCCAGCCCCAAGCCTCCACCGCCGATCCCGTCATTCAAGTGCAACAACTTGGGCACTATTACATGCTCGACACGCCGCTACAGGTCAAGGCCTTGCACGATATTAATTTTGAGGTGCGCAAAGGTGAAATTGTGGGGGTGATCGGGCATACCGGCTCGGGCAAATCGACCGCCATTCAACATTTAAATGGCCTGCTGCGCCCACATGAGGGCGATGTGATTGTGTTGGGCAATGACCTCAGCCGTGAAGACATTGACATGAAGCAATTGCGGCGGCGGGTTGGGCTGGTTTTTCAAAGCCCCGAAGCCCAATTGTTTGAGCATTATGTCGGTGACGATATTGCCTATGGCCCGCGCAATTTGGGCCTGAGCCGCGAAGAGGTGCGTGAGCGGGTGCGGCAGGCGATGGAGGCGGTAGGCTTGGGGTTTGACGAATTTAAAGATCGCATGACCTTTGGCCTGAGCGGTGGGCAAATGCGGCGGGTGGCCTTGGCCGGTGTGTTGGCCTTGCAGCCCGAAGTGTTGGTGCTCGATGAGCCAACCTCGGGGCTTGATCCATTCAACCGCAGCCAGTTGCTGGGCCGCATTTTGGCGCTGCGTGATCGCGGCGTTACCTTGGTGATTATTTCGCACAATATGGACGAATTGGCCCAAGTGTGCGACCGCTTGTGCGTCATCGCTGATGGTCGCACGGTGATGCAAGGCACGCCGCACGAGGTGTTTTCACGCCCCGATGAACTGCGCAAACTCGGCCTCGACATCCCGCAAGTGACCGATGCCATGCACCGCCTCGGCGCTGGCACTGTATTAACCGTAGACGAAGCCGTTCAATTATTTTAAATTTTAGATTTTGGATTTTAGATTCAATTATCTAAAATCCAAAATCTAAAATCCAAAATCCTTAAAATGTCTCAATCCCCTACCACCCGACCCCGCTCGACCCGCAATGAATTTGAGTTGTTACGCAATGTCACGGTTGGGCAATACATCCCAACTGGCTCAGTGGTGCACAAACTCGACCCACGCGCCAAGATCATTAGCGTATTTATTTTGATCTTTACGGTGGTGTTTACAAAATCGCTGATTGCGTTGGCGTTGCTCACCTTGCTGTTTTTGGGTATTGTGCTGTTGGCTAAATTGCCGGTGCGTTATGTCTTGCGCGGTGTCACGTTGGCCTTGCCAATCTTATTTTTCATCTCGCTGATGCGGGTTATCTTCCCCAACACCGGCGATGATGGCGGCAAGGTTTACTTTTCGTGGCTGTGGATTAGTGTCACCCGTGCTAGTATGCACTTATTGTTGATGGGGCTGATTAAAATTTTGGCCTTTATTTTTTTAACCAGCGTATTGACCATGACGGCAACCACCACTGAAATGACGCATGGCATCGAGCTATTGCTAAAGCCATTTGAACGGTTTAAAGTGCCAGCCCATGAAATTGCGCTGACCAATATGATTGCGCTGCGCTTTGTGCCAACCCTAGCCGAAGAATTAGAGCGTATTCTCAAGGCACAGGCCAGTCGTGGTGGTGATGTGGCATTGCGCAAACGCCAATGGAACCCCTTCAAAGCCGCCCGCGCCATTTTGCCGATGGTTGTGCCATTGTTTATTAACGCACTGCGCCGTGCCGAAGATTTGGTGCTGGCGATGGAATCGCGCTGCTATATGGGCGGCAAAGGCCGCACCAAATTTGTGCAATTTACCGCCCGTCCGTTAGATTATGTGGTTCCGGTCTTGGCGATCATCTTGTTGATCGTCGTGGTAGCAATCCCTTGGCCGTCGATTCACACTTTTGTGCCGTTTTTGGGTCTTTAGGTATCGGCTCAAGAAATTGCAAAAATTTAAACAAATTTTCGCTAAATTCACTTCCATCAGATTTAAATAAACCAATACCTTCGTTATTTCACCTATGAATGATGACAATTAAGAAATTAATCAGGTATAAAAACTTACCAATTCTAGCCTGTTTAGGCATGAATGTGGTTTGGTATATATCCAATTATTTTCTTGATTTTCATGAGTAGACTGACTACTCCCCCTACGCCTTCATCTTCTTACCTTTCTTCGCCTTACCCTCATCACCCGCCGATGCCACCCCGCTGCGGCCCAACACCGTCTTCAAAAACCGCCCGGTATGCGATGCCTCACATGCCGCGATATCTTCGGGTGTGCCTGCCGCCACAATGGTGCCGCCGCCCTCGCCGCCTTCTGGGCCAAGGTCAATAATCCAATCGGCGACCTTGATGATGTCGAGGTGATGCTCGATCACGACCACCGAGTTGCCGTCATTCACCAGCTTGTTCAGCACCTCGATCAACTTATGCACATCGGCCTGATGCAGGCCGACTGATGGCTCATCGAGCACATAAATGGTGCGCCCGGTGGCGCGTTTGCTCAACTCGCGGCTCAGTTTCACCCGTTGCGCCTCACCGCCGCTCAGGGTGGTGGCGGGTTGGCCCAGCCGCACATAGCCCAGCCCCACTTCGATCAAGGTTTCTAGCTTGCGTGCAATCGCTGGAATGTCTTTAAAAAACTCAAATGCCTCGGTGTGCGTCATATCCAGCACTTCGGCGATGTTTTTGTTTTTAAATTTCACTTGCAGCGTTTCACGGTTAAACCGGCTGCCCTTACATTCTTCGCATTGCACATACACATCTGGCATAAATTGCATCTGAATTTGCAATACACCTTGGCCTTCGCAGGCCTCGCAGCGCCCGCCCTTGACATTAAACGAAAAGCGCCCGCTCTTATAACCGCGCAATTTGCTTTCATTCAGCGCCGCAAATAAATCACGCAGTGGCGACCACAAACCGGTATAAGTGGCAGGGTTGCTGCGCGGGGTGCGACCAATGGGTTGCTGGTCAATATTGATCACCTTGTCGAGGGCGCTATCGAGCGGGGCAAGCTCGGCCCCGAGCACTGCGCCATCCGCTCGAATACCCGCCGCCCCCAACGCGCCCGGGCGATCCAGCGCCCCATTCAACTGATTGGCCAACGACTTATACAGACATTCGACCACCAACGACGATTTGCCGCTGCCGCTCACGCCCGTCACCACCACAAATTTGCCGAGCGGCAGATCGACATTCACGCCCTTCAAATTGTTCTCACGCGCATTGCGCAGCGCCAACCATTTGCCGTTGCCGTCGCGGTGTTTGCTGGGCAGGGGGATGGCCTTGCGCCCGCTGAGATATGCGCCGGTTAATGAGGTCTCGTGCTGCTCAATTTGCGCCAGTGTGCCGGTGGCGACCACGCGCCCGCCATGCTCACCCGCGCCCGGCCCCAGGTCAATGATCCAATCCGCCGCCCGCATCGTGTCGTCGTCGTGCTCAACCACCAGCACCGTGTTGCCGAGGTCGCGCATACGCTTAAGCGTGTGAATGAGGCGCTCTTGGTCGCGCTGATGCAGGCCAATCGACGGCTCATCCAGCACATACAACACACCCATCAATTGCGACCCGACCTGTGTTGCCAAACGAATGCGCTGGCTTTCGCCGCCGCTCAGGGTCATGGCGGCCCGCGCCAAGTTTAAATAATCGAGGCCGACATCGACCAAAAACGACAACCGCGCCCGCACCTCTTTCACAATCTGCGCCGCAATCTTGCGGTCGCGGGCCGAGAGCGAATGCGTGGGCGAATGGGTGATTGGGGATTGCTCTTCAGAATTTTCAATTTTCAATTCTACATTTTCAATTCCTAGTGAGTTTACCCAATCACGCGCTTGGCGGATGCTCATGCTGCACACGTCGTTAATATTTTTGTCGCCGACATACACCGCCAACACCCAATCTTTTAACCGTTTGCCGTTGCAGGTGGGGCAAGGCCGATGGTTCATATATTCTTCGAGCTTTTGCCGCACATAATCGCTGGTGCTGTCGCGGTAGCGGCGCATCATGTTATTCACAATACCCTCCCACGTCACCTCATAGGTGCGATTTTCACCCATGCGGGTGACATAGCGCATCACAATCTTGGTTTCGGCGGGCGCACCCGGCTCGGGCGAGGTCGATCCCCGCAAAATAAGTTGCTTGTGCTCGGCCTTGAGTTTGCGCCATGCCATATTCATCGGAATACCAAAATGTTTG
>CAZLOF010000277.1:0-6491 GCA_964560745.1 uncultured Thermoflexus sp. | reverse complement strand
ATGTTATAAAGCCGCAATGCTCTCTATAATAGTATGATGGCTGCGCAATTGCGGCTGCAACTCTTAGGTAAACCGACACTTTATTTAGATGATATTGCTGTAACAGGGTTTACATCGGCCAAGGTCATGGCGCTCATGATCTACTTGGCGGTTACGGCACGCCCTCACACCCGTGATGCACTCGCTACGCTGTTATGGTCACAATCGGCAGACGATGCCGAAGCGAAAACCAATTTGCGGCAAGCGTTAGCCAATTTACGTAAACTTGGGCTGGCCTCATTTTTGCACATCGAGCGCGAATCGGTAGGTATTGATAAACAGACAGACATTACGACCGATGTCGCCCAATTACACAGTTTAGCCACCCAACCCATTGACCCCGACAATGACTTAGTTACCCTTTACAAAGGCGATTTTTTAGAAGGCTTCAATTTAAAAGATGCGCCCGAATTTGACGAATGGGTGCTAATGCAACGCGAGCATTGGCGCGAAACGGCCTTTGCATGGCTACATCGTGCCATCGAGGTCTGCGCAGCGAAACGCAATTATGAGCGCGGGGTAACGCTCGCCAAACACATTCTCGCGCTTGATACTTGGCGCGAAGAAGCGCATCGTTGGCTCATGTTATTTTGGGCCAAGCAAGGCCAACGCAGCGCGGCCTTGGCGCAATTTGAGCATTGCAAAGCCATTTTACAAAAGGCTCTCAATATCACCCCGTCTCACGAAACGATTGCCCTGTATGAACGAATCAAACTGGCCAATACCCTCCGCCGTTCAAATTTGCCAACCGCGACCGATGTCTTTATTGGTCGCCACAACGATATCCAAACCCTATGCGGGCAATTGCTGCTGCCAACGCAGCGCTGGCTCAGCATTGTGGGGATGGGCGGCATGGGCAAAAGCCGATTGGCCGTCGAGATTGCCCATCGCTTAAACAACGATTTTTTAAACGGGGTGTTTTTTGCTGGGCTAAGCAATGCAAACGGGCTGGATGATGTCATCTACATTTTGGCACAGGCCTTTGAGTTATCGCTCAATAGTATCAAAAACCCACGCCAATCGCTGCTCAATTATTTGCGCGACAAAGAGATATTGCTCATCCTCGACAATCTCGAAACCCTGCTTCATCACCCACACACCCAACCGGTATTGCAATTTTTAAACGAACTGCTCAACACCTGTGCAGGCTTAAAAATTTTGGCGACCTCGCGTGAGCGGGTCGGGTTAAGAATCGAAGCCGTTCATTTACTCGATGGTATGTCTTTTCCGGCGGCGGCGCTGCTAATTTGCGATGCCCAAACCCTGTTGGCGTTTACCGCCCCGCAATTATTTTTGCAAAAAACCGCCCCAAACCTCATTTGGTCAGACCCAGCCGAATTGCGAGCCATTGCCACCATTTGTCGCTTGGTGAATGGCATGCCGTTAGGGCTAGAATTGGCGGCAGCGTGGGCGCGAGTGTTATCGTGCCAAGACATCGCCAGCGAAATTGAGCGCAGCATCGATTTTGTGAGTAGCACCATGAGCGATGCCCCACCCCAGCAACGCAGCATCCGCGCCATTTTCGAATCATCGTGGGCACGGTTAAGCCAGCCAGAGCAAGCGGTGTTTGTGCGGCTTGGCTTATTTCAAGGCGGGTTTAGCCGCAGGGCCGCCGAATATATCGCGCAGGCAAATTTAACCGTGCTTAGCAGCTTGCTCGACAAATGTTTTATCAAACGTCAAGGCCCCGATCGCTATAGCGTGCACGAATTAATGCGGCAATTTGCCCTCGAAATCTTAAACGCCCAAGTCGCCGACCGGCGTGAAACAGACCAGCGCTTCGCTTATTTTTTTATCGATGATGTCATTCGCCTAAAGTCACAACTCCATAACCAAGATCAACTATTAGCGTTGCAGCACATTCAAACCGACATTTATAACGTGCGATTGGCCTGGTCTATTTTGGTGAGCCGCCTCGCGCTTGAGCGCTTAAATCAAGCCATTCAACCCATCGCCGATTATTATTATTTGTCAGGGTTATATCCAGATCTAATCGATTTATTTTGCGATGCGCTTGAACGTTTATCGAGCGCCCAAGCAATAATCCCTGCTCCCGACCAAGCGCTGTTTCATCTCATTCACACCAAAATGAATGGGCATTTGGTCTATTTTTATTTCTGGGTCTCGAATTATGGCGAAATGCGCAAGCGAATTCACGAAACCCTAAAATATTGCGCTGAACAATCGCCTGAAGTATGTGCCTTTGCCTATAACGGGATAGGGCTTGCCAGTGCGCGTGGTTTGGGAGACCCCATTACCGCCAAAAAATACCTCGATCAAGGGCTAGCGCTTGCACACTCGGGCAATTACCCATTTGAGTTGGGTTGGGCCTATTTTGGCCTGAGCTTATGGGCTTATGACCAAGGCGATTATGCCAATGCGGTTAAAAACGCCCACGCCAGCATGACAGTGCGTGCAGCCATTGGCGACACCATCAATTACGCCAAATCGCTCAACCTATTGGGCAATGCCGAAAATTTTCTCGGTAATTATGCAAACGCAACCCATATTTTTGCCGAAATCATCAAGATTATGGCAGCAGCAGGCAACGAAAGTGGGGTTGATCAAGCCCGTTATAACCTTGGGTTAACCCATTATTTTTTAGGCATGTATGCCGAAGCCGTTGACGATTTTCAACTGATGCTCAATTATGGCTTACAAATGGGTGATGTCAATAACATGACCTTGGCTTTAAACGGCATGGCGATGGTGCGCAACGAGCAAGCCCAATTTAACGAGGCGCTTGAATTAAGCCAACGCGGTATTGGCGAATGTAACAAATATGACGAGTGGTATGCCAAGGTATATTTGCAACAAACCTTGGGGCAAGCCTATTTGCATCTCAATCGGCTTGATCAAGCCAAACAAGCCTTTGCCGCTGGCCTCGCGCTGGGTTTAGCGCGTGGGCTTGTGCCGGGTGTTTTACACAATTTGTTGGGCTGGGCGGGCTATTTTTTGAAATTGGGCGATCACGAGGCCAAGGCATACCCCCTTTTGCATCAAGTCGCTGTGCATCGCGGCAGCATCAACTTCAGCCGCAAACGCGCCCTAACCTTGCTTAGCACCCTGACCGTGCCGCCCCATCCAATTGACATTTCTCCCGATGCCAGCATTGCCGATTTGGCGCAACTGGCACATACTCTTGGTCTTTCTTGATCGATGCCACAGGCCTTCACCTGCGGCATCAATCGTGGCAAGTTGCCAAATCGTCACTTTTCTTTGATATTGAACCCAATCACCTTCCAGTCGTTACCCGATTTGGCAAGCTCGACCACTAGGTTTGCCTGTCGGTTGCCGCTTAGGGTAGCGGTTCCCTCCAGTTTACCTTCGTCATTATTCACGTTGCGCGAACTAATTGCAAACGACACCGGCTTGGCATTGCCGCCCTCGACGATATCTTTCAGCTTTTGCACACCGCCGATCTTTTGCTGCAAGGCCGGATGACAATCACTCCATGCTTTGTCATAATTAGAGGCCGTCAGCGATGTCATAAACGAATTGCCGACATCGGCTGCGCCAGAGGTCAACAACATCGCACCGCCAAAGGTCAGGGCCACAAACAAAATACACGCCCCAACCGCCACACCCAAGCCAATCAAAATTCCCTTTTTCATAAATCTCCTTTTACATCTGGGGCTTGCCGTGATGACGACAAGCTGTTGCCAAATAAATCATATGATTGCAATATTGTTCTTGTTGCAAGATAATTGCCATCACAGATTTATTTACCCGCAAAGCCGCCCAAATAAGCCAAGGCACGTGTTTGAATATAGCTATTCCAATAACTTTGCAAGGCATCCATTTTGTCCGACACACTCCCTTCACGGCTCAAACGCGCCGTTTCATAGCCGATAATAAATAGCCCCGGGTCAACCTTATTGGCATTCAGGGTCGCAATACTGCCGCGGGCTTGTTCATCGGCCAAATCCAACATATTAAGCAATGCCCGCTCTTTGCCAATGCCAATCACATTCAGCTCTTTGTCTAATTCAGCATCGAGCGAATAATATTTGGCAATTAAACCGGTGCTAGCACCATAAGCCGCAATGGCACCGCCCAATTTGGCATAATCACTGGCATCGCCTTTGCCAAAATAAGTGGCAAGAATGTTGGGCATAGTGCGGGCCGCCTGCAAGGTGCCCGCATAAGCCTGATCTTTGTTCATCAGCAATGCCCGCGCCGTATCCATATTTACCCCAGCGCTTTTAGACACATCATCTACAATCAGCGAATCAAACAAGGCAATATTGGCCTCGGCAGCGCGGCTAAAAAACTCGGCCACATTGGCAATGGGAACCGCAGGTTTCCAAGCTTCACCCTCTAATACCCCACCAAGGTCAACTGCATCTTTGGCTTGCTCTAACCGCAAATCGACTATTTTCATCAACAAAGCCGCATGGGTTAACACTTCGATGGCCTCATCTTGATTTTTAATCGGGCGCTCAAGAATATTTTCGGCCTGCAATTTTGTATTCAGCGCATCAATTAAAGCCCCATATGCCGTAATCAAGGCCCCGGCTTGAGCCAAATTCTTGGGGGTTTCAGATTTCAGCCGGTCGGCCACCGCCTTAACCTTGGCCTCAACCGCCTGATTTTGTTGCAACTGCTTCAGCGCCCCTTGCGGCCCCTGTGTCACAATCTCTTGAATCATGCGCCCCGCGCCCGATGCCAAAGCCGCAAATGCCGCCGCTTGGCTGGCTTTGCCATAGGCCCCGCCAATCAGCCCTTGATTGGTTAATCGTTTCGATTGCTCGGCATATTCTTTGGCCGTTGTCGCCATGCTTTGCACCACATCCACATTCTTAATGTTATCTGGCAAAGCCGCAACTTGGCCCTGCATCTCGGCATAACGGGCGTTCCATTCGCTGGTCTTGGCTTTCATGCGTTCATAAATTGGCCCCGCCACTTGCGGGCGTTCACTGCTGGTAATACGCGGCAATTTTTTACCGGTCAAAATTTCATAGGCCTGATAAATATCGCCAACTTCTTTCACCTCGACATTATTCTTCTTGCCGTGTTCAATTAAATCAACCCCGCCCTCAATTCGACCCACCGGAATAACGACGATTTTTTTACCCGCCGCTGCTGCCCCTTCGATCTTCTGCGGAATACCGCCCACTGGTCCAATCGTGCCATCAGGGTTAATCGTGCCGGTCATGGCAACCTCGTCCAGCACTTTATCGCCGCGCAAACCGGCCAATGTGCCGACGGTCATCAGCCCACCCGCGCTGGGGCCATCGATATAACCCGCAATATCAAACGACACTTGGGTTTGCGAGGGGTCGAAGCCGGTCAACATGGCGCTAACGAGCGTCGCCAACCAGCCGCTAGCCCGCCATTGTGGGCCACTGCCACCCACTTCGCTCTCAAAAAAACCAACGCGGAACTGTTTGCTGGTGTTTGGCTCAACCAAAATTTTGACTGGACGGCTGCCACCTTTGGCGGTTTTACCATCGCTGGTGTAATACAGCGCCGTCACCGTGTTGGTGCGCGGCGCAACCACCACACCCGGTTTTGGCGTGGGTGTTGTGGTTGGTTTGGGCACTTCAGTCGGTTTCGGTTGATCGGTGGGTTTCAGCGGCTCGGTAGGGGCCACCGTTGCAACAGCTTTGGGCAAATCGGTGGGCTTAACCACCGCAGTGCCAGTGCCACACGCGGCAAACATCGACAAAACGACTGTGCCAATCAAGGCATTTTTGAAGGTATTGGATCGCATTTTATGACTCCTTTTTAAATTGGTTTAAATTGGGTTGCTCACACACTGGGTTCAATAGCGTGTAACCACAAGATAAAGTGCGATCGTGAAGAAATCGTAAATTGGATGCGCTAAAATTGCGCACTCGCGCCAAAAGCGCATAAGCGCAACCTGATGGGCATCCTGATTTTCATTCCAACCTACAACGAACGCGGCAATGTGGCTCGATTGTGTCAACAACTCAACGCCTTGCGTGAGCATCAGCCTACGCCCGTCATCGCCGATATTTTGTTTGTCGATGACAACTCACCCGATGGCACGGGTGAAGCGCTCGACCAACTGGCAACGCAGCACCCGCATATTCATGTCATCCATCGCGCTGGCAAAGAGGGCATCGGCACAGCGCATCAGGTCGGCATTCGTTATGCATACGCACATGGTTACGATACGCTCATCACTATGGATTGCGACGGAACCCATCCGCCCGAATACATCCCCGAATTTTTGGCCGAAGCCAACTCACCGGTGGCGGTGGGGTCACGTTATTTAAAACGCAATAGTTTAGATGAATGGACCTGGCTGCGGCGCATCATGACCTATGGTGGGCATATGCTCACCCGCACCTTTCTCAATATGCCTTACGATGCCTCATCAGCCTATCGCCGTTATCGCCTCAAGCAAATTCCACTTCAACTCTTTGATCTCGTGCAGGCGCGTGGCTACGGCTTTTTCTTCGAGAGTTTATATGCGCTACATG
>CAZLOF010000276.1:0-6511 GCA_964560745.1 uncultured Thermoflexus sp. | reverse complement strand
CACCTGCAAGGTGCGCCGCATCTGCCCCCACACGAGCCGCGCAAGTAAGCGAGATGAACCCCATCGCCGCCTTAATTTGTAGCGGGGTTAGTGTGACTTTTGCCACCAACGCGGGGTTAGTAGATGCCCAGCAACTGTCAGTTGCTGGGCATCTGCCCCCACACGAGCCGCGCAAGTAAGCGAGATGAACCCCGTCACGGCCTTAATTTGTAGCGGGGTTAGTGTGACTTTTGCCACCGATGCGAGGTTAGTAGATGCCATAGAGTATTGCATTCTCACTTTGCTCATCACGCAAAGCGTAAACTGGGCTGAAATCAGGTTGCAAAGCAATTGATGCACCGAATACGCATAGAAAAATGAATAACCAGTTTAAGTTAAAAAATTGCCACATTAATCATAATTGTAGGTTGTTTTTTGTTAAACTATAGTTTCCCCCACCACTGCCGATAAATCGCCAACAAACGCTCAAGCTCACCAATCGCCACCCATTCTTCTGCGCCATGCGCTTGGTCAATAGAGCCGGGGCCGAGCACGAGCAGATTTCGCACAGTGTCGGGTTTGTAGGCGGCGGCATCGGTGCAATAGGGCACGGCGATGGGTTGCTCGCCTGCCCAAGCCGCAAATTGTTGCACCATGTGCGAATTGGGGTCTTGTAAAAAGGCCGCCATCGGGCGATGAATGTCGTAGGTCAACGGCAAACCGGCGGTGGCGCGGCCTAAATCGGCCAGCCCTTGCAACACGGCTTGGGCATCTTCGTCGCTGGTAATACGGCGATTGACCCCCAGCGCGGCTTCATCTGGCACAATGTTGGGCGCACGCCCGCCCATCAAATGCACCACCGTCAATTGGCCTTTGCCGACCGGCGTGGCGGGCAGGGTTTGCAAGCGCTCGTGTTCGGCCTGCATCGCCAGCGCAATACGGGCCGCGCCGATGACGGCGTTTTTGCCCAAATGGGGTTGGGCGGTGTGGGTAGACACCCCTTGCACCGTAAAATACACCCGACCACTGCCCATATGCCCATAACAGGGGGCGCATAGCGTTGGCTCGGCTACCAGTAATTCATCCAGCGTCATGCCTTGTTGGCGTAGCCATGCGTCAAACACATACGCCCCGCCCAGCGCCATCTCCTCATCAGCCACCGCCGCCACAATCAAATTGGCGGCGGGCAAGGTGCCGCTGTGTTGCATGGCTTGCAATAAGGTCAGCGCCACCGCTAGCGAGGCCTTGTTGTCAACCGCGCCGCGCCCCCATACTTTGCCATCACGCACCTCGCCGCTAAATGGGTCGCCCAGCATTTGCTCAACGCCTACCGTATCGGTATGCACATCCAGCCCGATCCAGCGTTGGCTGTTGGGGTTGCGCCAAATGCCATACACATTTGGGCGGTTGGGGTGAGCGTCTTCGACGATGACTTCGCCGCCCAATTCGCCAAACCATTGCGCAAGTTGGGCGGCGATGTGGGCTTCGCCAGCCACGCCTGCGCGTGGCCCGGCATGGGGCGGGGTGACACTGGGTATTTGCACCAGTCGGGTCAGCCATTGGCTGGGGGTTAATTGGGGATTCATGATTGTGATTTAATATAATGTGAGCGGGCCGATAGCCCATCATGCTGCCATGCGCCGAGCTTGGCGTAGTCACGGGTATAGGCTGCGCCATCAAAGCCAGCGTTTGGGTGAATGTCGCTCAGCGCAACAGCAACGCCATGATGACGCGATTGGGCCGCCGCCAAACAAATTTGCACCACCTGCAACGATTCTGCCAATGGGATTGGGGCGATGCCTTCGCGGAAGAAACGCGATAATGCCTGCAAGGTCGTGTCGGTCATTTGCCATGCCCCTTGCGGGTGAATGACTTCGACACTGCGCTGGGTGGTGAGCACCAACACGCAGCCATTGCCGGGGCCATTTTGCCCGCCACCCAATTGCAAAATAATGGGCGGGCCATCGAGTTGGTCGAGGCGAAACAAGTGTGATGGGTTGCCGCCGATGTGGCTGATGGTGGTGATATGTGCGCCAAAAAATGCCGTTATCATCTCGACCACGTGCGCCCCAAAATTAAGCAAATCACCCGGGCCAGAGGCGAAGGCCGACACCACCCCGCCCAAATTGGCCACTTTGTTGCGCAGCGCTCCTAATTCAGCCGCAAACCGCATGGTCGAGCCGCCCATAACGGGTGTGCCGGTCTGCTTCGCGAGCGCGAGCAAGGCATTTAGGTCACTCAGCCGCCCCACCATCGGTTTATCAATAAAGACGGGTTTGCCTGCCAGCAAAAATGGGCGGGCGCGTTCGAGGTGCAAATCCCAATTTTGGCTGAGCACCATGCCCCCATCGACCTGCGCCACCAATTCATCGAGGCTGCTGCAAATTTGGGGAATGCCGTGCTCGCTGGCAAACTGTGCGATGTATGTTGGTGACTGCACCGTGCCGCCATCATAAATGGCGGTGACGCGCATGTCGGGGCTGCGATGGAGCAGGTTGGTAAAAAATGTTGGATGCGAGGTATCAAGATCGACCAATCCAATACGAATCATGTAGTCTCCTTATAAATGGGTCGCCAATGTCAGCACCGCTACCGTATCGAGCTTGCGCCCCTCTGCCTCGGCGCTGGCATAGGCTTCGGGCGAGAGCGCCGTTTGCAACTGAGCAAGGGTGCGTTCTACGTCGCCGCGTAAGAGTGGCACCACCGCTTTGCCCTCGTTTTGTAAAATGCCCAGACCTGCGCTCATTAATATGGCTGCTAGGCGCGGTTGCGCCAATGCAGCCGCCACCCGCCCCAGCCCGATATAGTCGTAGGGGCGAATGGGGCTGCCGCCGATGTGCTCAATGACTGCCAAACTTTCGATAAATAATGATTTGGCGTGATGAATATGCCCACGCAAACAGGCCACATGCCCAAGGTTATGCAATTCTGAGGCGACTAAATCAGCCCGTTGCATAGCGCGATAAGTGGCAATATTATCGCCATACAGCCGCTCTGCCGCTGCCAAATCGCCATCAATGAGTGCGGCATGGGCAAGATGGTGTAAGGCAATGGCAATGCCGGTCTCATAATCGGCTTGTCGGGCGGCATCAAGCGCAATTTGGCTGTATTGGCGCATGGCGGCGGCATCATTTTTTGACATGGCAATACGCGATAGCCCTCCGTTTGCCTCGGCGATGCCTTGCGCATCGTTGTGCATTTCGGCGATTGCCAAACTCTCGCGCAGCCATGCTGCTGATGCTTCAAATTTGCCCTGGTGAAAAGCCAAATTGCCTGCCCCCGCCAACGCGCGGGCGCGACCCAGCGCAGTGGGGTGGGGGTTCGGCGACTCGATGAGCCTGTTCAGCCAATCAATCCCCTCGGCTAAATGCCCGCGATTGAGCCAAAACGGCCAAATTTCACCGGCAATATCGACCCCTAGCGCAACATCATGGCGAATGCACCAGTTGAGCACAGCGTTTAACTGGGTGTGTTGTGCCTCAAGCTGGTTGAGCCATTGCGCGGGTTGCCGCCCACGTAATGCGGGTCCGGCCTCATGCGCCAAGGTGGCAAAGGCCTGAGCCTCTTTTTCGCTGAGTGGTGTGTTCATATTTATTGAGGTCTTTGTGTGCTTCGCGGCAAAAAATTTAAATTGTGCGTCAATCGACAATGGCTATGGCTTTGCCATCAATTCGACGGTCACCTAGCGCTGCCAACATTTCACCCATGTGTCGCCAACTGCGTTGTTGGTCTATTTGTGGGTCGAGCCGATGGGTTGCCAATAGATCGAGCAACATGGCAAGCTGGCGCGTGCCCATGCCTTGCAACTCCATTTCTTGAAATAGGCTGAGCGCATATAGCTTAATTGCGCCTTTACGCACAAGTCCCAGCACATCAAAATTGGTTTTTTCATCCGACGACGCCCCAATCGACACCGCCGTGCCGCCGGGCGCTAAATGGGCGAGTGACTGCGCCAATAAATTGCCGCCAATCGACTCAATCACCACATCAAATGCTTGTTTGCTTTCATCAATACCTAAGATGATTGAGGCCGCCCCTAACTCGCGCAACCCCTTGGCGCGTTCGGGCCGCCCAATTTGGGCCGTGATGTGTGCCCCTTGCAAATGGGCAAGCTGAATGGCGATGCGCCCAACCCCGCCCGCTGCGCCGGTGATGAGCACGTGTTTGCCCAGCAACATACCGCCATGTGCCAACGACAACAGACTGGTTAAGCCAGATACTGGTATAGCGGCGGCGGCCTCAAAACTAACATGATTTGGGATAGGGGCCAGCCGACGGGTTGGCACCGCGACCTGTTGTGCCCATGCCCCACTTGGCACAATGCCAACCACGCGCGTGCCCAAGGGCGGGCCACTGCCATCGGCGGCGGTTTGGCTAATTTCACCAGCCACATCATAGCCGGGGATCCAGCCGTCGTTTTCCCATGCCAAGCGCCGAAAATTACCGCGATTGAGTGAGACGGCCCGCGCTGTAATGATGACTTCGTCGCGGGCTGGCACTGGATTGGCGACTTCGCGTAATTCGATATGGTTGGGTTGATTGGGTGCGCAGACAATGGCTTGCATTCGATTCAGTTTCTCCTTTTAAATATTTCGCATGTGGGGGTCAAGCAAATCACGTAACCCATCGCCGAGTTGGTTGAGGGCTAGCACCGTTAAGGCAATGGCTAACCCTGGGAAGACCGTGAGCCACCAGCCCAAGCGCATGTAATTGCGGGCTTCGCTCAGCATTGCGCCCCATTCGGGGGTGGGCGGCTGTGCCCCTAAACCCAAAAACGACAATGCCGCACCGGTTAAGATGGCCCCAGCCGTGCCGAGGGTGGCAAGCACAATAAGCGGCGCTAGAATATTGGGGATGATGTGGGTGATGATGATGCGCAAATGTGAGCTGCCGAGCGCCCGCGCCACTTCGATATAGGGCAAATTATTGACACTCAGGGCCGAGGCTCGCACCAAACGGGTATAAGTGGGGATGGAGGCGATGCCGACCGCCAGCATCACATTCACCAAACTTGGCCCGGCAATGGCAACAATGCCGAGCGCCAGCAACACCGATGGAAATGACAACATCAAATCCATCAATCGCATCACCAACATATCGACCCAGCCGCCAAAATAGCCAGAGGGCAGCCCCAACAATAAGCCGACCGTGACCGACAAGCTGACCGACACCAACCCAATTAACAGCGATAAATGTGCCCCAGCCAACAGACGGCTGAAAATGTCACGCCCAAAATGATCGCTGCCCAGCCAATAAACACTGCTCGGCGCTGACAAACGTTTTTTTATATCAATCTGAACTGGATCGTAGGGGGTGAAACGAGTGCCAATGAGCGCCAAAATGACGATGAGCAAAAACATCAGGCAGCCGACCAAGGCGCTGCGGTTGCGAATGAGGCGCTGCAAGATGATGCGGACAGAGCTATTTTCACGCATAACGAATTCTTGGGTCAATGACGGCGTAAGAGATATCGACCAGCAAATTGACGATGACATATACCGAGGCCACGAACAATACTACCCCTTGCACCAGCGGAAAATCGCGCCCAAGAATGGCCGTGACCAATAAACGCCCGATGCCTTGCCGCGAAAATACGGTTTCGATGACAACGGCCCCAGCAAGCAAATTGCCAAATTGCAGACCGACAATGGTGATGACTGGAATGATGGCATTGCGTAGGGCATGTTTGGCCACAACGGTGGCAAAAGGCAAGCCTTTGGCGCGGGCGGTGGTGATGAATTGTTGACGCAATACCTCGAGCAGTGAACTGCGGGTGAGGCGGGCGATGATGGCTGCCGCGCCAAACCCCAAGGTGCTGGCCGGCATAATCAGGCGTTCAATCCCTTCGGTGCCGGTTGCTGGTAACCAGCCTAGCCCAAGCGAAAAAATGAGCAGCAACATCAGGCCGACCCAAAATGATGGAAATGATACGCCTGCCATTGCGACACTCATTGAGACAGTATCAAGCCAAGAATGGGGTCGCAAGGCTGCCACAACCCCTAGCCCAATTCCAACCACCAGCGCAATGCTCATGGATGCGAATGTTAGGATGATGGTGGCTGGCAGTTGGGTGCGAATTTCGTCGGTGACGGGGCGTTTAAATTGCAATGAATTGCCTAAATCACTCTGAAGCACCCGCCCGACAAAACGCACATATTGCACTGGTAATGGGTCATTTAAGCCATATTGCTCACGCAATTGGCTGGCTTGTTCTTGGCTGATGATGGCATCACCAACAATAGCAGTAAGCGGGTCACCCGGCACCAGCTTAAGGCTAAAAAATACCATTGCCGAGATGCCAATTAAGATGGGGATAGCCGCTAATAGTCGCTTGATGATGTATGAAGTCATATGCCTTGTCAATCATTTTGGGTAAGCCCCAAAGGTGTAATCTCGAAATCACGATATGGTCTTTGGGGAGAGAGGCTTTGCCTCTACCCCAAAAGACCATATCGTGATTTCGACGTAAAATTGTTTTACTTGTCTCGTCTCTGTAGATGAAATTTACGATTCAAGTGAAACTTCATACAAA
>CAZLOF010000275.1:0-6514 GCA_964560745.1 uncultured Thermoflexus sp. | reverse complement strand
TTGCGGCCTTGACCGCTTGCAGGGCGTTTAACGCTTCGCTGTTCGTCAAGGTAAATTCGAGCGCCGTAATACCGCCCGAAATAAGTACCCGTGAAAGCTCGATGGCATCGGCTAAATCAGGCAAACGCACAATAGCGACCACTTTGCCCCGATGAATTGTATGAAGAGTAGACTCGCTCATAAAAAAATTTGGCCTAACAGTCTGAATCTTACTTCAATCTGCTAGGCCGTTCAAAAAGAAAGGAGGAGAAAACACAACCTGTAATATAGCTTGACAGTATTATGCTCAGAGTTTAATATTAAATCTACAATTTGTCAAGGGCAAATTTGAGAAAACGACTGCGATAATATGTAGTTATGTTAGAGATCACAAAACTCAAGCGCGAAACACTGGCCGAGCAAGCCGCTGAGGGGTTAGCCGATATTATTCAACGGCGCGGTATGATGCCCGGTGATGTGCTGCCTTCGCAAGGCGACTTAGCCAATCAATTTGGTGTTAGCCGAACCGTCATCCGTGAGGCGATTCAGGCTTTGGTCGGGCGCGGTTTGCTTGAGGTTGTGAATGGCAAAGGCGCAGTCATTCGCCCTTTGCACAACGAAGCATTGTCGGCGTTTTTTCAACATTCATTGCTGGCCAAACAAGCTGCTATTTTAGAATTGATGGAGGTGCGACGCGGGTTAGAGGTGCAATCGGCTATTTTAGCGGCCCAACGCCGCACAGAAGCCCAATTAACCGAGCTAAATGCCTTGGTGAGCGAGATGAGCGGCTGCCTAAGTGCCGCAGAACGTTATGCCGAACTTGATCTAAAATTACATTTGTCGATTGCAGCAGCCAGCCACAACACCATGCTGTTGCATATGATCGAATCGATCCGCGAATCTGCGCAAGTTGCCATTCGGGTTGGTTTGTTACGCCAAACCAATGACCGCGACCGTCAACGCATTCAAACCGAACATGCCTCGATGGTTGAGGCAATTTGCAAACATAATGCTGCCGCCGCTCAGCACGCCATGGAGAAGCATTTCGACGATGCCATGATGGCATTGGCTAGACCCTTGAATGGATGATAATAAAATTATGAACCAAAGAACATCTATTGACACCGGCACTACTTGGGAAAAGATA
Source organism: uncultured Thermoflexus sp. (assembly GCA_964560745.1). GTDB lineage: Bacteria > Chloroflexota > Anaerolineae > J036 > Brachytrichaceae > AQU-03. The sequence goes on along the minus strand of CAZLOF010000275.1, from coordinate 5,388 downwards.
GCTGGTTATGCGCGAGCAGTCCGAATTAGCAATATAATTGCAGTTTCGGGCACAACTGCCACCGATATACACGGCAATGTTGTGGGATTAGGCGACCCCGCAACGCAAACGCTTTTTATCCTGACTAAAATTGAAAATGCCCTAACGCAATTAGGCGCATCCATGCAAAATGTCATCCGCACCCGTATTTATGTGCGTTATATCGCCGATTGGGAGCCAGTTGCACGGGCGCACGGTGAGCGTTTTGCCGATATCCGGCCAGCGAATACCTTGGTTGAAGCGCGTTTGGTAGGCGAAGAATATTTAGTAGAGATAGAGGCCGATGCGGTTATTTAGCCAAAATCACTGCCTTCGCCGCTTACAAAGATAGTGGCATTTTAGATTAACCGCTTTTCACCCTTCTTTGTTATAGTGCGCAACATATTGCCCAAAAGCAAGAAAATACATTAAATCAACCTCAAAACAGGGCTATACTTTCATTTATGACCGAAATTCTCAAACGCACAGCATTATTCGATACACATAAAAAACTAGGGGCAAAAACCGTACCATTTGGTGGATGGGATATGCCAGTTTGGTATACCTCAGTAAAAGATGAACATGCAGCCGTACGAAATACTGCTGGTTTATTCGATGTCAGCCATATGGGCGTACTTGAAGCAAGTGGCCCTAATGCTTGCGCATTTCTAGATACTGTCAGTACAAATGATGTCAGCAAATTAGCCATAGGGCGTTCACAATATTCCTATTTGCTAGACGACCAAGCGAATGTTATTGACGACATTATGATTTATCGGCTTGGGGTTGCGCAATATATGATTGTGGTGAATGCCTCGAACAATGACAAGGCGTGGGCGTGGTTAACCAGCTTAAATGGCAGCCGCGCCCCACAATGCACCTTGCGCGACCTACGTGCCGAAAGCACGGGTGATGAGCGCCGAGTCGATATCGCCTTACAAGGCCCTAAATCACTCGAAATTTTGCAGTCACTCAATCCACAGCTTACCTCACTCAACAATTTGCCTTATACCGGTGTCTTACATGCTAGTGTTAGCGATATTGATGTGATCATCTCGCGCACAGGGTATACCGGTGAACGAGTAGCCTACGAGCTATTTGTGCATCCTGACCAATCGGTAGCCTTATGGAACAAACTGATTCAGGCTGGCAATGCCTTGGGGTTAAAGCCTTGTGGCTTAGCTGCACGTGATAGTTTACGCACCGAAGCTGGATTGCCGTTATATGGGCATGAATTGGGCGGACAACTTAATTTAGTGCCTTGCCAAATTGGGTTTGATAATTTTGTAAAATTGAGCAAAGCCAGCGATTTTATTGGCAAAACAGCCTATGCAGCCAAAGTCGCAGCCACTAATGCCAAAATTGTGCGATTTCGTATGAATGACAAAGGGGTGCGCGTATCAAAGCTCGGGGACCCTGTATTAGATAAACGCGGGCGTGTGATTGGCACAATAACCTCATGTGCGCTCGATAGCAATGGTTTTTTGCTTGGCCTCGCTTTGGTTGAAACAGCAGCAAATGCGGCTGAAGGTGCCCCCCTCAATATCATTGCCTTGCCCGAAAAACAGCCACCACCGCTAACCCCATTTGCGGCGTTCGGCAGTCGCACCCTCATTCCAGATACAGCAACAGTATTATCACGTTTCCCACCAAGAAAATCATAAGAGAGCAGATTCTGAGTTGACAAAAGGTTTTGCCGATTTCACAATCTATCCTCTAAAGCGTTGATTTAGAGGATAGATTGTGAAATCGGCCCTTTATCTTTTAGCAATTTGCGCTAACATTACGCATTACAATCAATGTAAAATTTTATGCTGCCCAATAAAATCCTGAAATTGGCATATAATTTTATATACGAGCAACGAGTGCATTGTGCTTCTTGATGAAGCAAGACAAAGCGAATATATTGTGACAAGCGAAATTCTAGGAAACCATACGATGAACGGCGAAACCCCAGCGGATGCAACTATTGACATCCCAGCGACCTCTTCCCCCGTAACGCCTCGGTCTGATTTAAATCTCAGCAGCGAGCTAACCAATGTAGATAACTCATTAGTCCAGAACACGGCGACTATCGCCGATGATCAATCAAACACATCTCTTCCACCAACAGAATCAGAGGGAGCATCTGCTACAGCGGCAGAAGCAACACCCTCGTCTGAAACCTTAGATACAGTAACCACCCTAAAACACGACGAGCCAGCAGACGAACCTGCCGCCCCAGCCTTAACTGAAGCTGGCGAAATTGACGCTGAGCGTTGGGCCGAAGTCGATGAAGAGGGCAATGTTTACCTCAAAGCAACATCGCTATTCCCAAGGCGCGTCATTGGTAAATTGCGTGGCAAAGATAAAGCGAGCACATTTGCACATTTGGTCAGCAAGTTCCGTGATCAAGAAGAAAAAATCAATATTATCGAAACTGGCTTAACACATACCGAAGACAAACGAATTTACACTGGGCGCGTTCGCTCAATGTTAGAGTTTTTGCCTACAGCCAATGCCTTAGGCGACTTTGATACTTTAGTTGGGCGCTTGCGCGAAATGGAAAAGACGATTGAAGCGCATGTGCAACAAGAACGCAAAGCCCACAGCGAGGCCAAAGAAGCCCTGATCGCCAAGGCAGAGGCCATCAGCCAATCATCGGATTGGAAAGCTACCGCAGACCAAATGAAAACGCTATTTGACGATTGGAAAAAAGCGGGATCAGCAGGGCGTGAAGAAGATGATGTTTTGTGGGGGCGTTTTAACACGGCCCGCGATGCATTTTTCGAACGTCGGCGTCAACATTATGAGGCATTAGACAAAGAGCGTGAGGGGTATCGAGAACGCAAAGAAAAATTATGTATTGAAGCCGAAAAACTAAAGGATTCAACGGAATGGGAAGCCACAGGTGAACGCCTGAAGGTGATTCAGACTGAATGGAAAACGATTGGTTTTGCGGGACGTGTTGCCGATGATGCCTTATGGGATCGTTTTCATAGCGCCTGTGACCAATTCTTTAACCGACGAATTGAACATTACCGTGTGCGCGATCAACAACGTGACGAAGCCCGCGCCCAAAAAGAGCAGCTTTGTGAGCGAGCTGAAACCTTGCGCGAGTATTCACGAGGTAGCGCCATTGATTTTAAAGCTGTAGCCGATGCCTTTAAAGATTTGCAGGCCGACTGGAAAAAAGTAGGCTCGGCGGGTCGTAAATTTGATGACAAATTGTGGGATCGCTTCCGCGCTGCCGCTGATGACTTCTTTGACCGACGCGGTGAGCAAATGTCGCAACAACGCATCGAAAATCGTGAGCGTATGCGCGATACTTTTGAGCGCAAACAAGATCAATTGGTACGACTCAAAGAATCGTTATCGCGTGATGAAGCCAATATTGCACGCTGGCGTGAAAGTCTAGCGACAGCGCGAGCCGAGTATCGAGCTGAGCTTGAGGCCAAAATTGCCGATGTCACGGCACGCATCAAAGAAAAAAATCAGCGCTTGCAAGAACTATCAGGGTCAGTCGAAGGAATGCAACGTCGTATTCGCTAAAAACAAGTTTTACCGAAATTAAAAAGCCTATATCTCCAATCGGGGATATAGGCTTTTTAATTTCGACATTAGAGCAACCCAGCTAGGCCGGCTGTGGCAACACAGTGTTGGTCGGTGCGGTTCCATCTCGCCCTTCTTGGGTAGAAACCATGCGAGGTCGTGGATTAAAGGGTTTCTCTGGTTCGGAAACAGCAAAAAATTTGGCGAATTCTTCGTGATCTAGGGTTTCGACTTCCATCAACCGCAACGACACCGCCTCAAGAATCGCGCGATTGGTCGATAATACATCTTTGGCGCGGGCGTAAGCCGTCATTACGAGTTGGCGCACTTCGCGGTCGATTTCTAAAGCCACCTGATCGCTGTAATCACGCTGTTCACCCAAGTCGCGCCCCAAAAATACCATTTCTTGTTTTTGCCCATAAACCATCGGCCCCATTACATTGCTCATGCCATAGCGGGTGACCATATCACGCGCAATTTCAGTGACCCGTTGTAAATCGCTGCTTGCGCCGGTTGTGATTTCATCAAATACCACTTCCTCTGCCGCTCGCCCGCCTAAAGCATAAGACAAATCATCAATAAACTTACTTCGGCTGATATATGAGACCTCTTCGCTTGGCAACGACAAGGTGTAGCCACCGGCTAACCCACGCGGAATAATAGTAATTTTTTGCACTGGGTCACAATTAGGCAATAAATGGGCCACAATCGCATGACCTGCCTCGTGATAAGCCGTAATACGTTTGGCTTTTTCTGAAATAAGTTTGCTTTTGCGCTCGGGGCCTATCATGACACGCTCAATACTTTCGAGCAACTCGGTCATACCAATGGTCTTTTTATTGCGGCGAGCCGTCATAATAGCGGCTTCATTTACCAAATTTTCAATGTCGGCCCCAGCAAAACCCGGCATTGTTTTGGCCAGCCGATTCAAATCAACATCGGTAGCCAAAGGTTTGCCGCGCACATGCACTTTCAAAATCGCTTCCCGTCCACGCACATCGGGGCGGTCAATAATCACACGGCGATCAAATCGCCCCGGTCGCATCAGCGCGGCATCAAGCACATCGGGGCGGTTGGTAGCAGCCACCACAATCACATTGGTATCCGTGCCGAATCCATCCATTTCTACCAAAATTTGATTTAGGGTTTGCTCACGCTCATCGTGCCCGCCACCGACCCCAGTGCCACGGCTACGCCCGACTGCGTCAATTTCATCGATAAAAATAATACAAGGCGACACTTTCTTTGCTTGCTCAAATAAGTCGCGTACGCGGCTCGCCCCAACCCCCACAAACATTTCAACAAACTCGCTACCGCTGATGCTAAAAAATGGCACCCCTGCTTCACCGCTCACTGCTTTTGCCAATAAGGTCTTACCAGTGCCCGGGCTGCCAATTAACAAAACGCCTTTGGGAATACGTGCCCCAAGTTGTATAAATTTTTCAGGTTGCTTCAAAAACTCTACCACTTCTTGCAATTCTTGTTTGGCTTCTTCGGCCCCTGCCACATCTTGAAAGGTGACGGTAGGGTTTTGCCCATTAAATACGCGGGCACGGCTGCGGCCAAACCCCATTGCATTGCCATTCATGTTTTGAGCTTGACGAAAGATAAACAAGAAAAACAATAACAACATAATGGGTGACAAAATACTTGCCACGTTAATGATCGCATCAAACCAAGAGAATGGATTGGCAATTTCAATCTTGACAGCTTCTCGTTGTTCAGCCGAAACGCCCATTAAGGCCAATTGCTCAACCAATGAGGCTGAGTCGTCTTTACGCGAAATAATAGGTTGACGGCCATTTTTAAACCGCACCCGCACTTCGCCGCCATTAACGG
>CAZLOF010000274.1:5939-6536 GCA_964560745.1 uncultured Thermoflexus sp. | reverse complement strand
AAAAATGTTTCAGTATCCGCAAACGGATCGATTTTTTTGTAGCATATATACCTTGATTATCTGACCATTTCAGTAAATCGTTTCAGTATCCGCAAACGGATCGATTTTTTTGTAGCGTCGATACGAAGAACAAAATCACTGAGAACAAAACTGTTTCAGTATCCGCAAACGGATCGATTTTTTTGTAGCTTTGCGAGATGAGTCTTAGACGAGTATTCTTATCAAGTTTCAGTATCCGCAAACGGATCGATTTTTTTGTAGCTACGCTATTCGTCCTAACGCACTCCCACGCGATAGGTTTCAGTATCCGCAAACGGATCGATTTTTTTGTAGCACGATCCAGCCGGACACTGCACGATTGGATATGGTAAATGTTTCAGTATCCGCAAACGGATCGATTTTTTTGTAGCAAAAAAGACAATAGTGCCAGCGTTGTAAACCGCAAGTGTTTCAGTATCCGCAAACGGATCGATTTTTTTGTAGCGCCGCCCCGCGGCGCTGCCTGTTTGTTTTTCCCTTGTTTCAGTATCCGCAAACGGATCGATTTTTTTGTAGCCAACATTTGCGGACACGCGAACTGACAGCAACGAATGTTTC
>CAZLOF010000274.1:0-5929 GCA_964560745.1 uncultured Thermoflexus sp. | reverse complement strand
CCGCAAACGGATCGATTTTTTTGTAGCGGTTTTTGACGTAAACGACTTGTAAATATTAGAATTAAGTTTCAGTATCCGCAAACGGATCGATTTTTTTGTAGCTAAGAAACAATCGGGCGATATCGCGCCTGTAATCATGTTTCAGTATCCGCAAACGGATCGATTTTTTTGTAGCACATCGTGAATCGTGTAATTGCGGTTGGGCAGGGTTTGTTTCAGTATCCGCAAACGGATCGATTTTTTTGTAGCATAAAGAGTATTTATATGATAATTATAGAGATATAGAAGTTTCAGTATCCGCAAACGGATCGATTTTTTTGTAGCGTTATCATATAAAGCATCTATATTATTATCATCTGGTTTCAGTATCCGCAAACGGATCGATTTTTTTGTAGCTTAACATCTGATAACAAATGGCATTGGAGTATACCAAGTTTCAGTATCCGCAAACGGATCGATTTTTTTGTAGCTTGCCACCTCGTGCGGCACAAAGTCATCACTGAGAGTTTCAGTATCCGCAAACGGATCGATTTTTTTGTAGCGTGTGAGGAAAAGATTAAGGAACTGTCAGAAAAATAGTTTCAGTATCCGCAAACGGATCGATTTTTTTGTAGCTTTTTAATGAAGGTTACAAGGGGAGTAATAAACGCGAGTTTCAGTATCCGCAAACGGATCGATTTTTTTGTAGCCCATTCGTCGTAACACCACTAAACCACACCTGCTTAAGTTTCAGTATCCGCAAACGGATCGATTTTTTTGTAGCTCCTGTGATGAATGATAAAACGTGCCGATTAAGCCATGTTTCAGTATCCGCAAACGGATCGATTTTTTTGTAGCATTTTATTAGTTTTCAAGCCCTTAATACCATTTAAAGTTTCAGTATCCGCAAACGGATCGATTTTTTTGTAGCGCCTAATTCTTATTACAACGTATTAGAAGACGAAGAGGTTTCAGTATCCGCAAACGGATCGATTTTTTTGTAGCAAAACAAAATATATGTATACATCAAAGAATTAAACAGTTTCAGTATCCGCAAACGGATCGATTTTTTTGTAGCACGGGTTTTATAAGTCATCGCCTGATTTACTGCAATGTTTCAGTATCCGCAAACGGATCGATTTTTTTGTAGCGCCTTATTTTTGGCGCTAGAATCTGCCTTATTTTGTTTCAGTATCCGCAAACGGATCGATTTTTTTGTAGCCTAGAACTAGCAAATAATAAAAATTGCTACTTTAGCGTCAAGTTTCAGTATCCGCAAACGGATCGATTTTTTTGTAGCCTGTATTTCCTTGCCGACTGGCTGCACTCGCAACCAGTGTTTCAGTATCCGCAAACGGATCGATTTTTTTGTAGCATCGCCTGAGAAAATGATGCAAGAGATTAACAGTGCGCGTTTCAGTATCCGCAAACGGATCGATTTTTTTGTAGCTGCCAACCGCGCCGCCGTTGCCTCACCCGCCACCAGTTTCAGTATCCGCAAACGGATCGATTTTTTTGTAGCAGCAAATTGCTGTATCGTAAAGGCAAATCAATCATGTTTCAGTATCCGCAAACGGATCGATTTTTTTGTAGCAAAATTCAGATGCGTTTTTATACATCATATAAATAGCGTTTCAGTATCCGCAAACGGATCGATTTTTTTGTAGCTTTATCACTAGATAAAATGACTTTTATCAAGCAAAAAGTTTCAGTATCCGCAAACGGATCGATTTTTTTGTAGCTGAGATTGCAGATCGCACAATCTCGCGCATCGCCAACGGTTTCAGTATCCGCAAACGGATCGATTTTTTTGTAGCCCTCGTTGATTGCAATCATCGTCGTTGACGACGAGTTTCAGTATCCGCAAACGGATCGATTTTTTTGTAGCTCAATGCCAATTTGGTATCAGTCGGTATCGAACACGGTTTCAGTATCCGCAAACGGATCGATTTTTTTGTAGCCCCATAAAGTCAATCACCAACTCCTGATCTGCGTCGTTTCAGTATCCGCAAACGGATCGATTTTTTTGTAGCTGGCAGATCCGCCGTTTCATGATTATTGCCGCACCTGTTTCAGTATCCGCAAACGGATCGATTTTTTTGTAGCGCGCGTGTGGCGTATACAACATCTTCGCCGTCTCGCGGTTTCAGTATCCGCAAACGGATCGATTTTTTTGTAGCAAACGATTACACAGTGGAGGAAGCCACAGCAAATCATGTTTCAGTATCCGCAAACGGATCGATTTTTTTGTAGCGCCACTGAAGGGTGAAGCCGCGCTCGGTGAACCAGTTTCAGTATCCGCAAACGGATCGATTTTTTTGTAGCCGGCAAAATAACCGTTACCGTTTGCGCTGAATAGCGCCGTTTCAGTATCCGCAAACGGATCGATTTTTTTGTAGCTTAACATGCCAGAAACGCAAGCAATTCAGTTGCTACGTTTCAGTATCCGCAAACGGATCGATTTTTTTGTAGCAAATTAATGCACTTAATGCATCAACTACACTTAAAGTTTCAGTATCCGCAAACGGATCGATTTTTTTGTAGCCAAGCTACAGGAATAGGTGCAGCTTTGGCAGTTGCGTTTCAGTATCCGCAAACGGATCGATTTTTTTGTAGCCCAGACAATTCGCATCATCCAAGCCGCCGAGCAACTGTTTCAGTATCCGCAAACGGATCGATTTTTTTGTAGCGCACAGAATTTTAGTCCATATAGCTCAGACGGAAGAGCAGGTTTCAGTATCCGCAAACGGATCGATTTTTTTGTAGCATCAGAAAGCGAGGTTATGACGCATATTTTTGGAAGTTTCAGTATCCGCAAACGGATCGATTTTTTTGTAGCAAAATAAAGAAGCTATTCTTAAGATTCCTTTAGCTCGTTTCAGTATCCGCAAACGGATCGATTTTTTTGTAGCTTTTCAAGAGTATTCGTCTTGAATCATGAACATTTGTTTCAGTATCCGCAAACGGATCGATTTTTTTGTAGCCGGTTTGGGCGCAAGCACCGACGGCATTTTGCTGAAGTTTCAGTATCCGCAAACGGATCGATTTTTTTGTAGCCGTTAGCCTCCGTCAGCGCCCCGTTAGCACTAACAGGTTTCAGTATCCGCAAACGGATCGATTTTTTTGTAGCCGACATTAGCCCAGCATAAAATCTTTTGCCGTGTCATGTTTCAGTATCCGCAAACGGATCGATTTTTTTGTAGCCAATCCTCGGAGCGGGCCAAATCGACAAAATACTGAGTTTCAGTATCCGCAAACGGATCGATTTTTTTGTAGCTTCAAATCCGACGCTGGTTATGGAGAAGTCTCCAAGTTTCAGTATCCGCAAACGGATCGATTTTTTTGTAGCCAATAGGTCAAACTTGACATCATTAAATTCACTCAAGTTTCAGTATCCGCAAACGGATCGATTTTTTTGTAGCCGTAATGAAGTGCATTTTTTTTGTCTCTATACCTGTTTCAGTATCCGCAAACGGATCGATTTTTTTGTAGCCCAATAAAACCTTATTTAATTAATCTGTGCAAAGGTTTCAGTATCCGCAAACGGATCGATTTTTTTGTAGCGCAAAACAGCACTTGTGTTGCAGCAAACACGCGAGGTTTCAGTATCCGCAAACGGATCGATTTTTTTGTAGCGGTTTACGAAACCGGCCATGTTGCCACCTCCGCGTGTTTCAGTATCCGCAAACGGATCGATTTTTTTGTAGCGATGAGTGGCACAAAACATGGCGACAAATTCAGTGGGTTTCAGTATCCGCAAACGGATCGATTTTTTTGTAGCCATAAAAAATCATTTTTATGTGTTTTGAAAAGATGTTTCAGTATCCGCAAACGGATCGATTTTTTTGTAGCTGCATCCCCTGCCGCCGCTGCCGCGCTCGTTGCACGTTTCAGTATCCGCAAACGGATCGATTTTTTTGTAGCTCGTCTGCCAGTCTCAAACTCGCCGACCAAATCGCGTTTCAGTATCCGCAAACGGATCGATTTTTTTGTAGCTCCTCCAGCCAACTCTAGCAGCGCACGCCCGAATGGTTTCAGTATCCGCAAACGGATCGATTTTTTTGTAGCGTATTCTCCATGTAATACGTGCGCGTTCGCGCCCCAGGTTTCAGTATCCGCAAACGGATCGATTTTTTTGTAGCCCTTTTCCTTTAGCGCGGCCTCAATCGCCGTAAAGTGTTTCAGTATCCGCAAACGGATCGATTTTTTTGTAGCCAATGTTGAATTGGGGGCAGTTGTCAAATTTATTTAGTTTCAGTATCCGCAAACGGATCGATTTTTTTGTAGCGACTTAATAACGCTATCCATTATGGCGCTGATATGTTTCAGTATCCGCAAACGGATCGATTTTTTTGTAGCTGTGCGCTATCCGTGAGACTATCATGCTTGACTCTTTCAGTTTCAGTATCCGCAAACGGATCGATTTTTTTGTAGCATTACCGTCTTAGATGATGCGGTTGAAAAAGATGTGTGTTTCAGTATCCGCAAACGGATCGATTTTTTTGTAGCCGCCCGCCCCGTTTAGGATTAAAAGGGCATTTCAACCCTAAATCAACAAACGTATGGCTTACAACACATCCCATAAGCCACCATTTTACACGCAAATCAAAGCCCATTCACAAAAACACCCAACTTTTCGCAAATCACATTCTGCAAAAAAACCGGCCCGATTTGCGAAACACCCCGCGAGCGCCGATTTGCTGCATGATGCGACAGTTTTGCCTCGACCCAAACATAAAAAAAACATGCGCCAAAAACGCCAAAACACCCGATTTGCGAAACAGCCCCGTTTACGGCCTGTTTTTAAGCCCTTTCCACAACCATCATCACATCATCAAACACCCCATCCGCTATCGGCACATCGCATGGTTGCCCATTAAGCACCAATACCCGCGATGCATTGGGTGGTACATTTTTTAGCCCACCTTGTGAATGGCTTAACACACACATAAACGCTTGTGGTGTCATCAACTCGCCCAAAGCCAATCCTGCCAACCGCCCCACAATCTCAGGGCGATGCACCATCTGCCCATCAAGAGGCAGCCCAATAATATCGCGATTCGCTACTACATACACCACATCAGCACAAACTGGAATCATCGGTTCATGCGCAGCTGGAGCCTTAAATAACGCGCCCCGCGCCCCATCGGCCTCAATTACCAATTGGCAATTAAACGGCAAATGAACCACTGCCGCACAGACCTCATCAGGCGTATACCCCACCATCTTACGCGGCAATACCGGCATATGCGCCAATTTTGGCCGTAGAAATCGAGCTTCTTGCATAACCCCAATTTCTGGGGCGGCAGATTCAGCCCCAGCCACCACACATGCGCTGTGCCAATCGGCGCGCCCTTGCAATTGCAACAGCGCTTGTGTCAAATCCGGCGCAAGCAATATCACATCAAAAGCCTGCGGGGCCGGTTGCCAAATTTTGGTGGTGGTGGTAAAAATGACCCGTTGCCCCCGCGCCACCGCCGCCTGCACCAATCGCCAACACAAAGTGGTTTTCCCCCCCGCCCCCACCACAGCCACAGATTTTAGATTTTGGATTTTAGATTTTGGATTTTGAAGTGAATAATCCAACAAGTCAAACATGATGAACCCCCCAATCGTAAATCCAAAATCTAAAATCTAAAATTCCTAATCCCTAACCCCCTAAATCATAACGCTTAACGCCCAGCGTCTGCATCAACACCTTCCAAATAAACGTCGGGTTACTAATCAGATAACGCATTCCCAAACGGCGCGGCTCAGACAACATCCGAAACAGCCATTCAAGACTCAGGCGCATCATCCAACGCGGGGCTTGTTTTTTCAGCCCAGCATGAAAATCAAAGGCTGCCCCAACCGGAATCAACACCGCCGCATCAATCAGCTATAGGGACATTCTTTAAATAGCTTTTCTCATTGTTATGCCTCGAATTCTTAAGCCCCAACGGGCGAACTA
>CAZLOF010000273.1:0-6543 GCA_964560745.1 uncultured Thermoflexus sp. | reverse complement strand
AACCATTAACCACTAACCATTAACCACTAACCATTAACCATTAACCATTAACCACTAACCACTAACCATTGAGTTATCTCGATACCAATCGAGGGTACGTTGGGCCGACTCGGCGTAGGGGCGAATGGTGAGGCCAAGCTCGCGCTGGGCCTTGGATGAATCGAACCAAAAAGTTTGATTGGTATAACGCAGTTGGTCACCACTCACAGGCAGGTTGAGTTTAAGACGATCACGTGCCACATCAACCAAACCAGCCAGCAGCCCCATAAGCGGCGCAGGCACAGGCAGCAGCGGCGGCCTGCGCCCAAGCACATTCGCCAAAATGGCTAACAAATCGCGATACCACAAATTCTCGCCCCCCAAAATATAACGCTGCCCCACCCGCCCACGCTCGGCGGCGGCAATGTGGGCGGCGCACACATCGGCTACATCGACCACACACACACCGCCCTGTGGGCAAATGGGGATGCCGGTCTTGTGCATTTGCAATACCAGCGAACCGCTACCAAGGTTGACATCACGCGGGCCAGTGACCACCGCCGGATTGACCGTAACCACCGCCAACCCATTCGCCACAAACTCGGCCACCACTTGCTCGGCCAGCACCTTGCTATAACCATAAATAAATTGGTTGGGGTGCAGGTTAAATTGGGCATTTTCATCGATGGCCTGACCAAACGCTGGCTGACCAAGCGCCGCCACACTGCTGGTAAACACCACCCGCTGCACACCATTGGCCTGCGCCGCCGCCAATACATAGCGCGTGCCGTCTACATTCGCCGCCAGCATTTTGTCTTTTGTTGAACGCCAATAATCGGCGACGGCGGCGACATGAAAAACCACATCAACCCCTTGCATGGCTGTATGCAACGAAGCTGGGTCGAGAATATCACCGATGGCAGATTGGTATTGCAACCCGGCCAAGGCCTTGAGAGATGAGCTTTTGCGATGCAAAGCACGAGCCGTCCAGCCATGAGCCGTCACGGCCTCGACCAAATTTGCTCCCACAAAGCCGCTTGCGCCGGTGATTAATGCTGTTGTCATTTGGAAGTTGAGGGTTGGGAGTTAGGAGTTGAGAGTTGAGGGTTGAGAGTTAGGAGTTGAGAGTTGCTCGCTTATCTTAACTCTCAACTCTTTACTCTTAACTCTCAACCCTCAATTCACTGCAAACACAGGGCGCTCGCCGCGTAGCACGCGCAAAACATCTTGGGCAACGGCGATACAGATGCGGTCTTGGGCTTCTTCGGTGATGCCTGCCACGTGCGGCGTGAGCAGCACATTGTCAAATTTTGCCAGTGGGTCATCGCTACCCGGCGGCTCGTTGATGCGCACATCGAGCGCCGCCCCGCCAATGCGTTTGGCAGTCAGTGCGGCGGTCAGCGCGGCTTCGTCAATAATACCGCCGCGGCTGCTATTCAACACAATGGCAGTCGGCTTCATCAGCGCCAAACTCTCGGCATTGATGAGGTTGCGGGTAGAGGGCAACAGCGGCACGTGAATCGAGACAAAATCGGCCTGCCGCAGCACCTCATCGAGCGGCAACAGAGTTGCCCCAAACTCGGCGGGGGCAAAATGGGTGGGCGTCAGCACCGGGTCATGCGCGATCAATCTCATGCCAAAGGCCTCGGCACGTTTTGCCACTCGCGCCCCAATATCACCCATACCGATCAGCCCTAAGGTTTTGCCAAATAGCTCGAAGCCAGTAAATTTGGCGCGTTCCCATTTGCCGGCTTTGGTGCTGGCATCGGCCCCATTTAACTTGCGGGCCAATGTCAACATGGCTGCCAAAGTGTATTCGGCCACCGAAATGGCATTGGCATTGCCTCCTGTCACCACTTTAATGCCGCGCTCGCGCAGCGCGGGCAGGTCGAGGTTGTCGAGTCCGACCCCTAGCCGCCCCACCACCCGCAAGGCCGGGGCATGCGTCAACAATTCGGCATTCACTTGGGTTTGGTTACGCACCACCAACGCCTCGCAATCGTGCAAAAGGCTAAATAGGCGTGGGCGGTCTTTAAACAAGCTGTCGTCGTAGAGGGTCGGCGCAACATCGCTGAGTATTTGTATGCCGTTTTGCCAGCATAGCTCGGTGATTAGATGTTTCATTGGGGGTATTTTAGCGTAGAGACGGGTCGGTAACCTGTCTTTTTTGAGGTCGGTGACGGCATTGTCGCGGGTTTTGCGACAGGTATCGGTAGGTGTTGTCGAACTGACAACAGCACTGCTTAATGTCTTAAGAAACCAGATTTTAGAGGTTTCTTATGGCACGAAAAGCAAATGACACTCACTTAAATACATTGAAGCAAGCAATCAATAACCATCCGGGCAAAAAAGCAGGTTGGTTTGCAAAATTATTGGGTTGGCAACACGAAGATGTTAATCGGCGGCTAACGACTCTGAATGACCAAAACCATTTACTCTATGAGGATGAACATGGCGGATTGTGGGACTACCAGTCCCAATCTGAAAATTAGTCAAAAATTGTCAAAAAAAATCACGTTATTTTTGCTAATAGTGTTGTAAGCTATAAAACGACAACATTATCGGGCAAACAATTTGAAAAGAACATATGCCAAAAAAATTTGATAACCGACTACAGGCATTTCACGAATTTGAGCAGCTTTTGTTAGCTTACCCACAGGGCTTAAGCAAATCTGAGATTGCGCAAAAATTAGGTATTCATCGCGCAACAGCAGGCGATTATGTAGACGAATTTAGTCGTTGGCTTGCCATTGCTGAACCTGTGCCAGATCGTTATGCTATTGATCGTGAACACTATAAATTGAAATTGGAGCTGACATTAAATGAATGCTTAACGCTTCATGCTGGCGTGCGAATGCTGGAAAAATGCACCGATAAACACAACCCTCATGCCGCAAGTGCAGTCCGACAATTAGCAAATGTCATGGAAAAATTTGCACCTCTCATCGCTCAGCATATGCGATGGTCTGCTGATGCAATTGATGGTGAAAAACGGAGGCGTGATCCTGTTTTTCTCGATGTATTAGCAACGCTAAGCGAAGCATGGTCATTAGGGCGAAAAGTAAAACTGACGCATCAGCTTGAAGATGGCAAAGTTTTTGAATATGAATTTGCGCCTTATTACATTGAGCCATACCCAGTGGGACGCACCATGCATGTCATTGGGTTAAGAAAGCCCCCAAACCAAATTCGTACTTTCAAGATAGAACGTATTCGAACAGTCAAATTACTCTATGAGTCATTTGAAATTCCAGATGATTTTGATCCCCGTGATCATTTAACAAATGCATGGGGAATTTGGTCGAGTGAGCATCAACCTGAAACAGTCGTTTTGCGCTTCGCTCGGCGCGTAGCGATGCGTGTGCGTGAGAGTACATGGCATCCAAACGAGGTAGTAAGAGAAGAAGCAGACGGTAGTATTTTATGGCAAGCTGAAATTGCTGAATGGCGAGAAATGGTAAGTTGGGTGAGAGGTTGGGGGGCGGATTGTGAGGTTTTGAGACCGATAGAGATGCGTATGGGCTTGATAGGTGAAATTCGTAAACTCGAACAGTTATACCAAATGGTGACATCACAAGTCAACCCAGAAGATGATGATTTTGATGATAAGCGATTAAAAGAATTATTTGGAGGATGATATGACCACATTTTCACTATACGAATTTCAAAAACAAGTTGCAAAACATTTAAGGCAAGGAAAAAGTGTTGTGCTACAAGCTCCTACTGGCTCAGGAAAAACTTTTGCTGCTATTTGGCCGTTTATTGAGGCATATGATGCTCAACGAAAAAATTTTCCTTCAAAATGTATTTATATCGTTCCTATGCGTGTGTTAGCGCGCCAATTTATGACTGATACACAAGAAATGATAACTAAAATGGCATTGGTACGAAAGCCAAAGATTACCATTCAAACTGGTGAAAATCCAGATGACAAACGATTTGAAGGTGATTTGATTTTTTGCACGATTGACCAATTCTTAAGCAGCTATCTCACCATGCCTTATAGCCAACCATATCGCTTGGCAAACATAAATGCAGGCGCGAGTGTTGGGGCTTATATTGTGTTAGATGAATTTCACTTGCTAGATCCCGTAGCAACCTTACCCTCCACAATGTATGCCATTAAAAGGCTAAGCAAGGTTGCACCTGTGTTATTGATGACGGCAACTTTTAGCGCAGAAATGTTGGCTGGACTGGCTAATGAAATAGGTGCTACACCAATACTTATTTCAGCAGAAGAAGCGCGAGCCATTAACACACGTAGCAATCAACCTGAACGTGAGCGATATTGGCACACCAGCGATCAGCCACTTAATGCCAATGCCGTGATTGCAAACCATAAACATCGCACGCTGACAATTTGCAATACCGTACGCCGTGCCCGAGACTTGTATCGTGCGATCAAAACATCGCCTGATTTGCCCGAAGATACCCAAGTGCGTTTGTTACATAGCCAATTTTTGCATGAAGATCGCAAAAAAACGGAAGATGAACTGCGCGAAGTGTTTGGAAAAGATGCAGACCGAACGATAGGCAGTTATATTGTCGTCGCCACCCAAACGATTGAGGTAGGAGTTGATATTTCAGCCGAAAAACTCCATACTGAGCTTGCACCCGCCAGTGCGCTTATACAACGTGCTGGGCGATGCGCCCGTTACCCGGGTGAATATGGCGATGTTTGGGTGCATCCGGTCGAAGATTATCGCCCATATAGTGAAAATAAAGACGGCGAACGCCTATTGGCAGATCAAATGCAAGCGGCATGGGAATGGCTGAAACAGCATAATGGCGAAATATTTGACTTTGCAAAAGAGCAAGCGCTGGTCAATGCAGTTGCGGCAAAAAGAGATCAGCGCGTGCTGGACAATTTGGACTGGGGCAGCGAAAACCATAAAGACAAAATACATAAAGCCTTAGGAGGGGAACGTGAAGGCATGTCACGCTTGTTGGTACGCGATGCTGATAGCCGTACGGTGTTAATTCACCCTGACCCAGATCAGTTGAGTGCATCGCCTTATACCGCCATTGGATTTAGTTTGCAGCCCAGTACCTTATATGGCATGGCACGCGAATGGCTAAATCGCCCGAATGTAGATGCAGAATGGCGGATTAAAGGCTTAATCGAAGATCGGGCAGATGGCAAGGGCGATGAACAGCGCGTAACCTATGATTGGCGTGAGATTAACGACCATAAATTAGTGGCGACCTCGCAAATTATTGTCGTGCATCCAGCATTGGCGGGTTATTTGTCTGATGAAGGCTTTTTGTCAGACGCAGGGAATACTCCCTTTCTATCAACTTTGCCAGCAAAAAATTTACATGAAGGCAGTTGGGAGCGTGCGAAGTATGTATTGGAAAGTTACGAAGAACATATTCGGCTTGTCATCGAGGGGTTTCAAGAACTGGCATTGCCAGAGTTGACTTATGCCGCGCCAGCGCTCGAACGTGCTGCGGGTTGGCAAAGCGGTAGTGTATTACAGGCCGCATGGCTGGCCTGCTTGTTTCATGATATTGGCAAGCTCAATAGCGCTTGGCAACGTTGGGCACATGCTTATCAAGCCCACATTGGGCAACAGGTAGAGACAACTTTTGCCGCGGCACATACGAGTTTTGACAGCAAAAATCCACGCCATCTCGATGCGCAAAAATCAATCTCGGGAAAATATCCCAAACCACCGCATGCTGGCGAAAGCGCTTTGGCGTGTTTTGCAATGCTGAGTGCCGCACTGAATAAAAACACCGATTTGATTCGTGCGACGATTACAGCCATCGCACGACACCACACACCTTTTGCTAGCGAATGTAAACCTTTTATATTGCGTGCCGATGCTGCCGCTCACATTAAGCAAACACTTAGGTTTGTCCCCAGTGATATTGCAAAACAGGTAGACACATCGAAATTATGGATGCGCGATCAAGGGTTAGACAAGTTTAGCAATCAACTTATTTTGCCCAATAGCGACAATGGCTGGATGGCATATACATTAATCGCACGTGCTTTGCGACGTGCAGATCAACAAGGAACAGAGAAAGGCGCAAATAAATCAAATTAAAGATGTATCCGCAAACGGATCGAATTTGATGTTATGGAATCACCAACTGTAAATTTCAGTATCCACAAACGGATCGAAAAGATAAACCAAGAATGAATTCCCAATAAAAAATGGATGCGCAAAACATGTATGTAATTCTAACAGCAATATTATGGTATCATGCCAATCAATGAAATATTATTCCCTTACATTTGGTTATTGAAAAACGCAAGGTAAAAATCTATTTCATTAATAAGGAGTCACTATAAATGCACAATTTACATACAAGTTTTGGATTTGTAAGAATATGGAAATCGGATCAAATAATATTAATTCGCTTTGAAAAAATGGCTCGATCACAGTTCGCGGCTGCAATCGAGCTATTTAAAAGCAAGTTTCCGATTAGGTATTGGGATGAGAAAACACGAACTTGGCGACTACCAATTGGCTACCTAGATGATATGACAGAGTTCTGCCATAAGAATTTTGGTAAATACGGTTATTCCGTTTCCAATACACCTCATCAGCAACT
>CAZLOF010000272.1:0-6562 GCA_964560745.1 uncultured Thermoflexus sp. | reverse complement strand
GTGAATGGAAACGCGGCACATTTGGCAGAAGAATATGAATATCGCAGTATTACCGGCGGCATCTTACGCCAAACCATTGATAAAGGCGACCCCACTACGACAACATGGTCGGTAGTAAGCAAAGCCCAACCCAGTGAGGCGCAATTACGCGCCCTTAAATTTGCATGGATTTGCGTACAACATGTTAAAAGCAACGCGATTGTGTTGGCAAATGTGGGCGAAGTATGCGCGACCGTTGGCATTGGGGCGGGGCAGCCCAATCGGGTCGATAGTGTGCGTATTGCCACAGGCCACGCCGGGGCAAGCGCAAACGGGGCTGTGCTGGCAAGTGATGCCTTCTTCCCATTTGCCGATGGGGTTCAGGCGGCGATTGACGCTGGCGTAAGCGCCATTGTGCAGCCCGGCGGCTCGGTGCGTGATGCCGCGGCTATTGCCGCTGCCGATGCGGCTGGCATTGTCATGATTTTTACCGGCACACGCCATTTTAGACATTAAAAGCGGTATACTTTGGATTGTTCAAAAATTCACAAACGTATATTTACAGTCTCATGCTGTCACTAATTACTTTTATACCCGTTATCGGTGCGCTACTCATTATTTTGCTGTCCAAACAGCTTTCGCGCACTATCGCGCTCGTCGCCTCTTTGGCCTCATTTGTCGTCGCGTTGTTGGTGCTCAATGGCTTTAACAATGCCCAAGCTGGCTTTCAATTTGTTGAGGCCGCCCCTTGGATTCCCCAATTTGGCATCAGTTATAAGCTGGGGGTCGATGGCATTAGCTTGTGGTTAATGATGCTAACAGCATTCATTTTCCCGATCGCCATTTGGGCCTCTTCTGGAGCCATTCAACATGACCAGAAAATTTATTACGCCTTGGTCTTGCTGATGGAAACCGCTACTTTGGGCGTATTTTTATCGCTCGATATGTTTTTGTTTTATGTGTTTTGGGAATTTGCGCTGGTTCCAATGTATTTCATCATTGGGTTATGGGGTGGGCAACGCCGCATTTATGCCTCGCTCAAATTCTTCATTTACACAATGGCTGGCAGCGTGCTCATGTTAATTGCCATTTTGGTGATGGGTGTGCAAGGGCAAACCTTTGATTACGAAGCCTTGGTAAAACAAGGGTTACACAGCGCCAATATGTCGTTGTTCTTGGCCTTTGCCATCGCCTTTGCCATCAAAGTGCCCATGTTCCCCTTCCATTCGTGGCTGCCCGATGCCCACGTCGAAGCGCCTACACCCGGCTCAGTCATCTTGGCAGCCGTGTTGCTCAAAATGGGCAGCTATGGCCTCATTCGCTTCAATTTGGCCTTGTTTCCGCAAGCCAGCCAACAATTTGCCCCTGTCATGATTGTGTTAGCCGTTATTGGCATTTTGTATGGCGCGATTGTGGCTTTTGCGCAGAGCGACATGAAAAAGCTCATCGCCTATTCGTCGGTTAGCCACATGGGTTACATCATTTTGGGCATTTTCTCAATGAACGAACTCGGTGTGCAAGGTGCAATTTTGCAAATGATCAATCACGGCCTCAGCACCGGCGGCTTGTTTTTAGTGGTTGGCTATATTTACGAGCGCATGCACACCCGCGAAATGGGTAAAATGGGCGGGCTATGGGCCAAAATGCCAGTTTATGGCACAGTGGCGCTATTGTTTGTGCTTAGCTCGGTGGGCTTGCCCGCGTTGAATGGCTTTGTCGGCGAATTTGTGATTTTGCAAGGTGCATTTCAACGCAACCCGTTATGGACGGGCTTAGCCACAATCGGGATGGTATTGGGCGCGGTGTATTTGCTCACTATGTATCAAAAAGTATTTTTGGGCAAAGGCAAAGATGAGGCCGCTGATGATCATGGACATCACGGGCAGGTTACTAGCGCCAGCCACGGTTTGCTCGATCTCAATTGGCGCGAATTGGCTTCGGCCATTCCGCTCATCGTATTTTGCTTTTATATTGGCTTGGCCTCTACCCCATTCTTTAACGCAATGAGCGCCAGCGTTGGTAAGCTACTAAAGTAACCCGCACTTACTTGATAAAAACCCCCGCACAGGTCAATGACCTGCGCGGGGGTTTTTATTTTCTAGCCAACAATAGCACAAAGATCAAGCGAATAAAGTATTAGGCCGATTTCACATTCTCTCACTCAGGCTATGCTTGAGTGAGAGAATGTGAAATCGGTCCTTCATCTTTTAATTTGTATCGCCTAATAATTATCGGGCATTGGTTGCGGTTGGCGGCAATGTCTTCAAATACATAAAGATCGCTTTAATTTCATCGTCTTTCATAAGCGCAAAACTAGGCCAAGGCATATTTTGCGGGTCAATTTGTTTGCCTTCAGGGGTTTTGCCTGTGCGCATTACTGCTATAAATTGAGCTTCGTTCCAGTTCTTCAAATTGCCGGCAGGCGTGAGGTTGGCCGCGAGAGGTGCGTTAGGTGCAGCGCCGGGCACAGAACCGCCGCTGAAGCGTGGGTTATGACAACCCTGACATGTATCAGCCAAATATTTGCCTGATTCAACACTGACAGTGATATCAACCATAGCTGGGGCTTTGATCGTGTGATCAATCCGATCTGCTGAAATAAGCGGTATTTGCCCAAACGCAACCAATGCGCGCCCCAATAACGTTAATTGGCGTGTGTTCGCCTCGTTATCCACCGCAGGTATGCTTTTAATATAAGCGATTATTTTGCCAACGTCAGCGTCGCTCATGCTTTTATAGTCATCGGCAGGCATAATCCACAAGCCACGTCCATCTTTACTTACACCATGTCGAATAGCACGCACATAGTCGACATCAGTAAAATTCGTTAATCCGCCTTTGCCACGGGTTAAATTGGGAGCATCGATCTTACCAATCGGGGCATTAATAAACTCGCCGCCACCAAGATTTGGCTTATGACATTCTGCACAACCACGAAAGGTTACCAGACGCTTGCCTTCCTCGATTGCGGCAATATCAGTGGGAACACTAATTTGCTCTGCAGGCAGGCTAAAGTTACGATTCGATTTTGTTTCGCTAAGTGCAAATATCAATACAACCGCAATCAACACTAAACCCGCCAAAACACCAATAAGCCCGCCTAAAAGTTTTATTATTTTTTTCATTGCATTCTCCACGACAATTGGATTGTATCAAAACAACAAAAAAGCTACTCACCCAAACGTCGCAAATAGATGAGAAACTCTTTATTGCCCTCAGTCCCCAAAATAGGCGACTCGATTAACCCACATGACCGCCAGCCCAATTGGGCACAAAACAGCTGAATGCGCTCTACAACTTGTTGATGCACGGCTGGGTCGCGCACAATACCGCCTTTGCCAACCAAGGCCCGTCCAGCCTCAAATTGTGGCTTAATGAGCGCGACTACACCGCTGTTCGTATTGGGGGCGATGGGTGCAAGCCAACTAAAAACACGGGGCAACACCAATTCAAGTGAAATAAATGAGACATCAATAACGGCCAACTGAATGGGTTCGGGCATATCTTCAAGATAACGCACATTAATCGCCTCCATCAAATGCACACGCGGGTTATTCCGTATCTTCCAATGCAATTGATTACGCCCGACATCAATTGCATAAACTTTGGCGGCCCCGCGCTGCAACAAACAATCGGTAAACCCCCCCGTGCTGCTACCAACATCAGCGCAAACCAAACCGTCTGGGTGAATACTAAAGGCATCAAGCGCCCCCTCTAGCTTTTGCCCACCCCGTGAAACATATTTTGGGGGTTGCTCAACTACAATTTGTAGCGTTTCATCGGCGATAAATAATTTGCTGGGGGCATCGATCAATTGCCCATTGACCCGAACTTCGCCAGCACGAATGAGTCGTTGTGCCCAGTCGCGGCTTTCGGCCAAGCCTCGGTCAACCATCAAAATGTCAAGGCGCAGCTTTTTCAAATTACCGTCCAAATTCCAAGCGATCAATCAATCTGCGTGGAAAACCAGCCTCACGCATGGCATCTTGAGCGCGTTTTATGTCGTATTCAGCACGATAGGAGGTCCAGATGCGTTGGGTTGTATCAAGCAAGCCATAGGCCGCTCGCGGGTCGCCATCACGGGGTTGCCCAACCCCGCCGGGGTTGATCATATAGCGAACCCCGGGTTTTAAAATAAATGGTACGCCAATTTCGGGGATTTTAAATCGCACGTTTTGCATCCGTGAATCTTCGATAAAAATAACTGGAATGTGTGTATGACCGTGCAAAGAAACAGAGGTATTGAACAAACCAAAATTTTCTTCGGCAATATTTAAATCGCTAATATATTCCCAAATTGGTTCGCGGGGGCTAGCGTGAACCAAATGCACATCTTCGCCATCAGGGATAAGCCGCTCGGGGCGAGCATTTAAATAAGTTAAATTGGCGGGTTTAATCTGTTTGCGTGTCCACAAAACCACATGTGAGGCTGCGTCATGAAAAGTGCTAATATCTAGCTTATCAAGCACGGCCCAATCATGGTTTCCTGCTAAGCACAAATGCGGAACCGTTTGCAACAATTCAATACATTCATTCGGGAATGCGCCATAGCCAACAAGATCACCCAAACACCATACCACGTCAAATTGCAAACTGCGTTTTTGGGCATCTTGTAACACAGCTTCAAATGCTGGAAAATTAGCATGTATATCGGAGACAACTAGACAGCGCATAATTTTTTATTTGTGCCTACATAAGGCACCTCATAAGACAACGATGAATTGATGAAATTGGCAAAAATACTGGTTTCTACAAATTTCCCATCTATTTTAAAGGAAGTTAAACTCAAAAATGTTGCAAAGGGAAAAAGAGTTACTTAGTGTCTAACCAGCATAAGCTTAGATGAAATTTAACCCATGTAATTACTCAATTTATATCTGTAATTTAACTTTTCAACCCTATTAATAGCATAGATTTCCATAATGACCTGCCTCATTGCCTATATGGTGAAATAAGCTGTGAATAGACCCTACGATTCAATACGCAATTCAAACCGAGCGGGGGCAGTATGGCTACATTGCACTTCTAATATCAGCTTACCTGTCGCTTCGCCCGCGCTTACAGTCCAAATCCATGCTAAACCGCCATCTGTGCCAGCAATGCGGGATGGCACCCCTGCTAATGGCTCAATTTGAGTTGCCCCATTACGGTTTCGTACTGCATATAACCCACATTGTGACCCAGCTTTGGTGCGAATAGAGACAGTGGCTGCCCCACCCCGAAATACTTGTGATGAAAATGACTCAATACGAATTCCATTCGTTTCAATGGCGTTCGCTGTTGGGGGATCATTTGGCCCAGCACTAATAGGGGTTCGATTGGGGCGTGGGGTATTGGTTGCTGCTTTGGTTGGGGTCGAGGCCAAGGCCGTTACGGTAGCTAAAACTGCATCTGAGGTGCTTTTTGTAGAAGGGGTCACTTGGGCCGAAGCGCTGCTGGCAGCCGCAGTCGCAATTAAATTGGGTGTGACGGTGGGAGAACTATTCAACGCCGCGCTTGTAGCCACACCCGTTGGTGTTTCGATGGGTGATGTGTTTGATTGTAAAGGGGGAATAACACGGCTACCGCAGGCAGTTGAGCCAAGCATTAAACCGATCACAAAAACACTGCGGGATAAAAATCCCCATGAAAAAAATCGCATAATTTGACTCCCGAGAATAATGTTGTTAATGATGAATCTCGTTGTATTCGGGAATTTCTAATCATTGTATACCACGAGCAGATAAACATTAAAAAAAGCCGATTTCTCTAACTGAGCATGACTGGCAACAGGTTAGTGAAATCGGCAAAAACGCTAGCTGGGTAGTATCAAGCTAATGTAGCTAGGTTAATTATTTTTTCTTAGCAGCAGTTTCTTTCTCGTCTTTCTTGCCTTTTTCAATCACGGCAACTTCAGCGGCGGCAGCGGCGGCAGCATCGGCTTTGGTTTCGACATAGCGGCTAATACGCATCACTTCTTCGTCTGGGTTATTCATAATTTCAACGCCAGCTGGTACCACCAAATCACGCACATGAACGGCTTGATCGACTTTCATTGCGGCAATATTCACTTCGATCTTAGCGATTAAATCTTGAGGCAAACAACGAATACGCAAGGCGTTAATTTCTTGCAACATTACGCCAGTGCCGGTCTTCACATCGGCACTTTCGCCAAGCAAAATAACAGGCACCAAAACACTGAGCTTTTCGGTCATCGATACTTCATAAAAGTCGATATGCTTAATATTGTGCTTAATAAAATCGCGTTGTACTTCGCGGGGCAATACCAATTTGGTCACGCCATCTACGATCAACTTGATGATGTTATTGCGACCCGATTTGCGCAATCCTAAGGCCAAATCGCGATCATTCAGTTGAATGGGGGTTGGGGCAATGTTGTGCCCATAAATAATCCCCGGAACTTGTCCGGTGCGGCGCAGTGCCTTCACGCCGTGACGTACCGCAGTGCGTACTGTGGCTTCTAGTGTAACTTGTTCAGACATTTTTCTCCTTGGCAATCGCTCCATCGGGCAAAGCAACAAACCGGTGGTCTAAGCCGCCCTACTCACAATTGCGCTAAATATAACCATGCTCTGGTACATAC
>CAZLOF010000271.1:0-6567 GCA_964560745.1 uncultured Thermoflexus sp. | reverse complement strand
ACGGCCTTTACGCTCGACCCCACCAGCCAGTCTGGCTTGCGCATCATGAGCGGTTGTGGGTTTAATGTGGTGCATGTGATCGACGGGCAAATGTTGGTTGACCCGATTATGCTGCCGGGTGAGGTGAGCGAATTGAAGTATGACAAAGTACCGTTTGAGTAGTTGGAAGGTTTCACGCAAAGGCACGAAGGCGCAAAGATTAGAATCTTCGCGTCTTTGCGTGAAACCTTTTTGAGGTCGTCCAATCCCTAATCCCCAATCCTCACCCTCACCCCCAAGCCCACATCCGACGGCACAGGCAGCGTGCCGTCGGCATTGGCCTCGATTGGCGGGTCGATCAGGTCGCGGCCAAACAGGCGTTGGGCGGGGGTGAAATCGCCCGGCAGGGTGAAGCCGGGCAGCGAGGCCAGCGCCAAATTGAGCGCCCGCCCGATGCCGGTCTCGAACATACCGCCGCACCACACCGGGATGCCAGCGGCGTGGCAAAAATCGTGGATGGCGATGGCGGCGCTCAGCCCGCCCACCCGCCCGGGTTTGATATTCACCACGCGGCACGCCCCCAGCGCCAGCGCGGCCTTGGCTTGGGCCAATGAGGTGATGCTCTCGTCAAGGCAAATCGGGCTGCGCAGGTGGCGCTGCAATTCGGCATGGTCGAGCCAGTCATCGGCGGCCAGCGGTTGCTCGATCATGAGCAGGTTGTGCGCGTCGAGTCGCCGCAATGTGTCGAGATCGGCCAGCGTATAGGCGGCATTGGCATCTACCATCAGCGGCAAATCGGGCCATTCGCGCCGCAGTGCGTGCCGCAACGCCGCCACATGCGCCAAATCGTGACCGGGTTTGATCTTGAGTTTGACCCGCCCGATGCCCGGGTAACGCAGCAAGCTTTGCACCCGCGCCACAGTGGCAGCAGGGTCGGGCTGAATACCAACAGAGACCCCAGCCACCACGTTGGCACGTGTGCCGCCGATGAAGCGACTGAGGCTTTGCCCGGCCTGTTGGGCGGCGATGTCCCAAATGGCGGCTTCGAGCATGGCTTTGGCGAAGGGGTAGCCGCGCACAGCGGCGAGCCTTGCCGCCACCTCGTTGGGGTGGGTTAGCGTCGCCCCGTGCAACATCGGCAGCAAATGGCTGTGCAAAATTAGCCACGCCGCGTCAACCGTCTCATACGAATAGCCGGGCCCGTCACCGGCCCATTCACCCCAGCCGGTCAGGCCATCGGCCTGCACCTCGGCCAAAATCAACTGTCGCGTCACATGCACGCCAAAGCTCGTCGCATACGGCGTTTTAAACCGTAGCTCGATGCGGTGGAGGGTGATGTTTTGGATGTGCATTTTTTTGAGTGCAAAGTGCAAAGTGGAAAGTAAAAAGTGAGTTTTGCTACTTTCCACTTTCTACTTTCCACTTTCCACTTGTTACTTTGCACTTTGCACTACGCCCTGCGCCAATCTTGCCAACGCCAGCCAGCCGGGGTTATCGACGGTGTAATTGGGTTGGGGCAGGTCGTGGCAAAAGGCGGCGATGACCCAACGCCGTCCGTCGGGGGCGGTGATGATGCCGACATCGTTGCGCAAGTGATCGTCGGCGCCGGTTTTGCCAGCATAGACCCAATCAACCGGCAAATAACGCGCAAAACCAACGCGGTCACGCTGGGCGGCCAGCATGGCTAGCACCATTTGGGCGGGTTGGGCCGGAATGGCTTCTTGACGTAACAACATCAGCAGCAAATTGGCGATGTCACGCGGGGTGGTGACACCCAGCCCAAACGGCAGCATATCGGGCGTGTTGGGGGTAAAGGCTTTGCGGTGCAAACGGGTGTGCGTCAGCCCCAAGCTGGCGATGCGAGCATTGATGGCGGCGATGCCGAGCCGCTCGATCAGCATATTGGTGGCGGTGTTGTCGGACAGCACAATGGTTAATTGGCATAGATCGCGGATTGAAAAGGTTTGCCCGGCGGTTAAATCGCGCAAAATGCCATAACCGCCCACTTTGTCCTCGTCACGCAAGGTTAGTTTTTCGTTAAAATCAAGTTGGCCTTCGTGTGCCAACAACGCCGCGTGTAGCACCAGCGGCAATTTGATCACGCTGGCCGTTGGCACACGTTCATCGGGGCAATGGGCAAATGTTTCGCCGCTGCCCAACTCATACACCATCACACCCAGTCGCCCGCCGCTGGCTTGTTCGATGGTGTGAATGGTTTGGTTATTGATTGTCATTTTGTGTTAATGATGACAGGGTGACAGGGTGAGGGGGTGACAAGGCGATTTTCACCCTGTCACCCCCTCACCCCTCACCCTGTTATCTTCTTCGCTTCGTCCAACAACTTCTTATGTGGGTGATGTTTGTAGTGGTCGTCGAGCGGGTAGCAGCCAGAGACGAGGCCGTTGCGCGGGCCGGTAGTGCAATCGCTGAAAGTGCGGCAAATGCGTTTGCGTTGCAGGTCGCGCCCTGCAATGATATCGGCCACCATGTCGGGGTAGCTCAGCACCATACGCCCGATGCCGACCGAGTCGGCCATATTTTGGCGCACTACGGCTTGCGCCACATTGGGCAGCCATTCTTGTAAATATGAATAGCCCGTGCCGACGATGAGCATTTCAGGGCAACGGCGTTTTAGCGCGGCGGTGGCGGCAATTTGGCGCGCTACGCCCACCAACGGGTCTTCGGGCGGCACATAGCCATCGGACGGCGGGAAAAAGGCCGGGCGCTGAATGTGTGGGTTGTAATAGGGGCTGCCAGCGGTGACGCATAACATGCTCATGCCCAAGGCCAACATCACTTCGAGGAATTTCTGCGGTTCGTCAAGATTTATACCACGCCCGCTGCCGTCGCCGCCAAAGGCGTAGGGGTAATTGCCAGCGCCGAATGCGCCGAGGTCACTCATGACGCCCACCCGATCTTGGCCGGGTTGAAATGGCGCAAAATCGAAGGCACTGAGGCGCACACCCATATGCAAACGCGGGGCGGCGGCTTTGACGGCGGCCACGGCATTGCGCAAAAAGCGGGTGCGGTTTTCAAAACTGCCGCCATATTTGCCCGGGCGGTCAAAAGCGGTGAGCAATTCATGCCCCAAATAACCATGACAATGTTTGATGTCGACAAAATCGAAACCGGCTTTGTCGACAATGATGGCGGCGCGGCCAAAATCTTCGATCAGGCGGTCAATGTCGTCGTCAGTCATCAGGGCGCTGTCGGGCACATGAAAGCGTTTGTCGAGCAAGGGATGTCTGTAGGCCGTCATTTGCTCGAATTTTTTGATGTCATGGGGTTTGCACCAGCGGCCAGAGTGGGTGAGTTGCAGGCCGATCACCAAATCATCGGTGCGACCAAATTGGGCTTGATGTTCATTGACCAACGTTTCGCGCAAATGGGCCAATGCGCCCAACGTTTGCTCGTTGGCAACCAATTGGTTGGGGTTGGCACGGCCATCGTGTCGCACCGCTACCGCCTCGCCGCCCCACATCAGTTTGGCTCCGCTGGCGCCAAAACGCTGCCAACGGCGAATGGTTAAATCGGACGGGAAACCCTCTTTCGTGCCGTCCCAGCCTTCCATCGGCAAAATAGAAAATCGGTTGCCGACACGGCGCACGGGAGTGTCGAGTGTTTGGGCCAGTGGCGCTGCTTCGCCGTGAGTCATTTGTTCATCAAATGGCAATTGTGCACCCACTTTGGCACAGTAATTGTGAAAATCTTGGGCGTTGCGGAGTTGGGCAAGACGTGTGTATTGCATCGTTATGATATATCCTTATAGGAATTATACGCCCGTTTTAACATGTTTTGATCATTAGAAATCGGGTTTCTTTTAGAAACCCGATTTCTGAGTGCATAAAATACTTGTTATGCCAAAGCAAACTGCGCTGATCACCCTGATGCCGCTGGTTTTATTGATAGCGTGTGTGCAAGCCACGCCCATACTGCCCCCAACCGCGGTTCCCCCTACCGTTGTGCCGACCAATACACCCATGCCAACTGCCATCCCCACCGCCACAGCCGTGCCGTTGCCAAAATTTGAGCCAATGGCGGCAACTGAACAAATAAAAAGGCTGGCACGCGGGGTAAATTTTGGCAATATGCTCGAAACGCCCAATTATGAGGGTGAATGGGGGGTGAAGATTGAAGATGGCGATTTTGCCCGCATCAAACAAGCCGGATTTACGCATGTGCGTGTGCCGATTCGTTGGTCGGCCCATGCGGCGGCCTCGGCACCCTATGCGCTTGAAGCCGCCTTTTTGGCGCGGGTGACGCAGGTGGTGCGCATGTCGCTCGATGCAGGCTTAGGGGTGGTCATCAATATGCATCATTATGATGAACTGTTTGCCGCCACAGACGACGTGCATCAACAACGTTTTATTGGTTTGTGGCGCAATATTGCGCAGCATTTTAAAGATTACCCGGCAGATTTGGCGTTTGAATTGTTGAACGAACCCAATGGAACCCTAAACGCCAGCGCATGGAATGGTTTGTTGGTGCAAACCTTGGCTGTGGTGCGTGAGACAAACCCAACCCGAAATGTCGTCATTGGCACTGCCGAGTTTGGCGGGGTGCGTGCCTTGAAGGACCTGAAGTTGCCGCCGAACGATGATCACTTGATTGTGACAGTGCATTATTATTTGCCATTTCAATTTACACATCAAGGTGCAGATTGGGTGAGCGGCAGTAACAAATGGCTAGGCACGGTTTGGGAGGGCAGTTCGCCCGATCGCGGTAGTATTGAATTTGACTTTAATGAGGTTGATGCGTGGGCCAAGGCCAACAAGCGCCCCATTTGGCTGGGCGAATTTGGCGCGATTTATAAAGCCGATATGGAGTCACGGGTGCGTTGGACCTCGTTTATCGCCCGCGAGGCTGAGCGGCGTGGCTGGGGTTGGGCTTATTGGGAATATGCTGCAAATTATGCCGTGTTTGACCGTAGCACCAATAGTTTCAAAACGCCTTTGCTTAAGGCTTTAATTCCATAATGATGATTACGATTACTCCCACTCAACCCTTTCATTTTGTCCATAGTCTCAATTTTTTACGCATGTTTAAACCAATGTCGGGCGAGCATGTGATTGCAAATGGCAGCCTAACGAAGGCCTTGATGCTGAATGGACAAGCGATCTGGGTAACGATTCGGGCGGATGGAAATCATATTATCGTTAATCACGCCGAGGCCGCTACGGCCTTGGCGGCGCAAATTGGCGAACGGGTGCGGTTTTGGTTGAGCCTTGATGATGACCTAAGCGCGTTTTATGCTTTGGCGCAAGATGATGCCGTGTTTGCGCCGATTGTAAAGTCGTTGTATGGTTATCATCAGGTCAAATTCACCACGCCGTTCGAGAACGCTATCTGGGCCATTTTGTCAGCTCGCAACCCCATCCCGATGGCCCAACGCATGAAACGGGCGCTGATGGAGGCGTTTGGCAAAAGTATTACAGTCGATGGCGTGACGCATTGGGCCTTTCCTGAGCCTCAACAAATGTTGCACAGCGATGAAACCGAATTGAATCGGATCATTGGCAATATGGCAATGGGGGCACAAAAATCGCGCTACATGATGTCTGCGGTGCGCCATTTTGCCAATGTCGATGCGCATTGGCTACGCAGTGGCGATTATGACGCGGTCGAGGCTTGGCTACGCACCATCAACGGCATCGGGCCTTGGTCGGCCAATTTCATCATGTTGCGCGGGCTGGGGCGAATGGATCGTGTGCCGTTAGCCGAGAAAGCCATTTTGACCAGCCTAAGCCGTGTTTATAACCAAGGCAAAGCCATGCCGCCTGATGCGGTGCGGGCATTGGGCGAGCGTTATGGCGTGTGGCAAGGGTATTGGGCGCATTATTTGCGAGTTGGGGGATGACCCCAGCCAAGACTAAGGCGATGGCAGACGCGCAACCACCACGCGAAAACCGTAGAGGGAGGTATATATGTTGGGGTCGTTGAGATAACGGCTAGCACAACGCATAAATGCGGGACCCTCTTCAAATGAACCTGCCCGTAACACGCGCTCGGTTGGGTTGGTGATCGTTTCTCGACCGTCCTCGGCTTTATATGGATATTCCGCGTAATTGCTGCGGGTCCACTCCCAAACATTTCCGGCCATATCATCACAGCCATATGGGCTGGCCCCGAGTGCCCCAAATTTGCCGACTGGGGTTGTGTCTCCCACCTCACTGTTAAAGTTACAGCGCGTCGCATCGGGTGCTTCATTTCCCCATGGGTGAAGTCGTCCATCGCTGCCACGTGCCGCTTTTTCCCATTCGGCTTCACTTGGCAAGGCCACTGTAACTTTGCTAATTGTGCTCGCCCATTTGCAAAATGCAATGCAATCATGCCAATTAACGTCTACAACCGGATGATTTGCTTTATCGACCATGTCGTTGCTGGCAGCAGATTGGTAGGCTGTGGCCTTTACAAACGCTGCAAATTGCGCCACAGTGATCTTGGTTTTGCTTATCCAATATTCTGATAGATTCAAATGGTGTTGTGGGAATTCATCATGATTGGCGAGTGGGTCTTTTGTGGGGTCGCTGCCCATGATGAACCCACCTGCCAGTACGCGCAACAATCGTAATTTGCAATATATCATTC
>CAZLOF010000270.1:0-6659 GCA_964560745.1 uncultured Thermoflexus sp. | reverse complement strand
GCCGAAAAGTCATGCCAACTTCAAGGTCTTCAAAATATTTACCAGCCATTATTTAATTTTAGATTTTGGATTAAATTTTCGCCTATTTCACTATACCCCCCCGGAGGGTATAGTGAAATAGGCATACTTCTTTTTAATTTTACACTGTTAAGTTAAGGAAGCAAATAGATCATAAATCCAAAATCTAAAGCCCCTTAATTTTAGGTCATAATTTGGCTTATGAAAAACATTGCATTAATTGGTGCGCCTGTCGATTTAGGCGCAGGGCGGCGTGGGGTTGATATGGGGCCGAGCGCCATTCGTTATGCGGGGCTGCGCGAGCGGCTACAAAACCTCGGTTATCAGGTGCACGATTTAGGCAATGTGCCAGCCCCGCTGGCTGAGCAAATTGAGGCTCCGGCCCCTAACGAAAAGCTGCGTTACCTCAAACCACTCTCAGCATTTTTTATGGCTTTGGGTCAAAAAGTGGCAACAGTGGTGAATGAAGGCGCGTTCCCAATTGTGTTGGGTGGCGACCATAGCATCGCACTCGGTTCAATTAACGGCAGCGCCTTGATGAACAGCACAACCCCGCGCAAATTGGGTGTGCTTTGGATCGACGCACACGGCGACTTTAACACCGCCGAAACCACCCCATCGGGTAATATTCACGGTATGCCGCTAGCGGCATTAACTGGGCGCGGGCATACAGCGCTAACCCATCTTATGGGTCAATCGCCTGTTATTAATGCTGACAATGTGGTGTTAGTCGGCGTACGTGACCTTGATATGCAAGAGCGGCGTTTATTGCGCGAGGCGCGAGTGCATGTGTTCACAATGCACGATATTGATCGGCGCGGTATGGCCGATGTAATGATGGATGCCATCATGTTAGCCGGACAAGATGTCGATGGTATTCATGTCAGCTTCGACATGGATGTGCTAGACCCTAACGAAGTACCCGGGGTCGGCACACCAGTGCCCGGCGGCATTTCATACCGCGAGGCCCATCTGGCAATGGAACTCATTCATGCCTCAGAGCGTTTGGTTAGCCTTGATTTGGTCGAAGTCAACCCCATTCTTGACACCAACAATCACACTGCCAAAATCGCAGTCGAACTTATCTGCTCGGCCATGGGGCAAGAAATCTTTTAAGAAATTTAGAATTGAAAATGAAAAATTGAAAATTGGAGGTCGTCTAATTTTCAATTTTTCATTTTCAATTCTAAATTTCTAATCAGGTGCTGGCCCACAACATGCCGCGCCGCACAATTTCGCGGGCCTCAGGCACATCAAAATCAGAAACGACATGCCCTAATGAACAATAAAACACCCGGCCTTGGCCCCAGCGGCGTTTCCATACCACTGGCATCACAGTGCCTGCAATCCAATCATTAACGCCGCCATCAAAGGTCGTTGTTGCCAATACTTTATTCGACGGGTCACAATGCATGTAATATTGTTCAGAGTGCATCCGAAAATCACTTAGACCGTCCATAATGGGGTCGTCGTGATCGGTAATATTGACGGTATAGTCGATAATATTACCCGGGTGGGCCACCCATTGCCCGCCTACCATAAATTGATAATCGACGTTGTTGCGGAATGAATCGCCCATCGTGCCATGCCAGCCTGCCACTCCCACGCCACTTTTTACCGCAGCCAACAAGCCTGCCTCTTGGGCTTTGCTAATACTACTCATCGTCCACGCTGGCACAATCAAATTTAGCCCACGCAATTTGTCCACATCTAAATAACTGTCAAGTGTATCCGAAATTTCAACTTCATAGCCAGCATCGCACAGCAAGCCGGCAAATAACGCTGTGCTTTGTTGGGGGGTGTGCCCGCCCCAGCCGCCCCAGCACATCAGGGCGCGTTTTGGTTGATTGGTCATAGGTTTATTTAACCATAAATCAAAATCATGATTGCGCCCACAATAATCCGATACCATGCAAATGGTTTGAAATCATTGCGAGCGACATAGCCGAGCAAAAACTTAATGACAAGTAGTGCCACAATAAAGGAGATGACTAATCCAATAGCAAATATTGGCAGATCGCCACCTTGCAACTCACCTAAACTCTTTACCAACTCATAAATTGAAGCCGCCCCAAGCGTGGGAATTGCCAATAAAAATGAAAAGCGCGTTGCTGTCACGCGGTCTAATCCAGTCATCATGCCACCGATGATCGTCCACGCGGCGCGTGACATACCCGGCACCAACGATACGATTTGGGCTAACCCAATTCCGATTGACTGTAATACGGTAACGCGATATTCACCCGGGCCTTTGGTTTTACGCGAGGCACTCACAAACACATTTTGCCGCGCCGCCCAAAGTTCAACCAGCCACATTGCCGCGCCACCCAACACCAAAGAAACACCAACCACAAATGGGCTAAAAAAGTTCGCTTTAATTTGTTTGCGAAATAATAACCCAATGACAGCCGCTGGAATAAACGCGATTAACAAATTGATTAACAACCTCAGTGCTGCCGGCTCACGGCGTATGGCACGTTGTATCAACCCCAGTAAATCACGCCCAAAATAAATAATAACGGCAAAAATGGCCCCAAGCTGAATAAAAATTTCAAATGTGCTGGCAATACGCGCTGGAAAACCCAATACATCGCCAACCAAAATGAGGTGACCAGTAGATGATACCGGCAAAAATTCAGTTAACCCTTCAACAATGCCCATTAGGGCAGCTTTAAAAATAAGAATTATGTCCACGTTAAATCAAGGTGCATTATCGCCGGATTTCAACTTCGGGCAAAATCTTTGTAGTGTTGTTGACCGTTTGATATTTATCGAACAAGGGGGCTTACCCTCAGTGTAGAATTAATTCATTGTGAACATGCCTCCGTCATTTCTACATCGCCGTTTCATTCGCCTAACTTCTTTATTTACATTAGCCTCTTTTGCGCTAATGGCTTTTTTTACATTTGAAAGCCAACAACCCGCCAGTGCGGTGCAATTGCCCCACAAAGCGCTGAATACAGGGCCAAATATTCATGCATCCACCATTTTGACCGATAGTTTTGAAAATAATGATACCAAAGAGACTGCTGTTGGCATTACCTCAGCCGATTGTTCCGTAAATGGCTCAAGCATTACCGGGCTAGATTTGTTTAAAGCATCGGGAGGCGATGTTGATTTTTTCAAATTTCAAGGTGACGGGCAGTTTTACAAAATTACAGTTGCGCCACAAAGCCCCGGCGCAGGCGAATTAAAATTTAACGTGCAAGTGATTTCTGGCACGGCAAGCACCGCCTTTCAAGCAGGTGATAATGCCAACCAATCAAATGTATCGATTCAATTTCAAAGCGCCAACAATATCGTTTATTACATTCGTATTGCCCCCAGCAACGCCAATGATGTTGCAAACAAAAACTATTCAATAAATCTGTGCAATTCGTCAACCGCCCAAACGGGGCCAACCGCTACGCCCCCCCCCGTAACCGGCCAACCCGGCGGCCCACCAGATGGGCTTGAGGGCAATGACACCCCAAGTGAAGCCAATAACAAAAGCTATATCGCGGTCGGGCAAACCATCCAAAACCTCAATTTTTACCCACGCCCCCCAAAAAACACTGCTTCAATTTTGGGAGATGGTGATGTCGATTGGATTTTCTTTTATGCCAAGGCAAATCATATTTATCGGTTCACAACCAAAGTAAGCGCTGGCATTGACACTCAGATATTGTTGTTCGATTTTGCCGACGATATTCCGGCCTCATTAAATAATGAACCTTATACGATTGATCGGCTGATTGCTGAAAATGATGATTACGAATCACTCAATCGTGGCTCTCAGCTTACCTTTACCGCCTCACGCGATGGCAAGTTTTGGGTCAAAATTTGGAATCGTGATCCATCGCCCAAAACACAGGCCAACATGACCTATGAGCTTTCATTAATTGAGGTATTGCCCGCTACCGCTACACCGGTCTTAACCCCAACCCCAACCCTAACGCCTTCGCCAGTGCCTACTTTGGTTGGTGTAGGGCAACCCGATAAATATGAACCCAATAACGACTTTGCCAAAGCCTCGTTAATTGCGCCCGGTCAAGAGATTAAGGGGCTAAGTTTTGTGCCTTATCAACCGGCAAATATTAATACGACCGATTACGATTATTTTCGATTGCCGGTTAAAACGGGCTTATATTACAGTTGTGAAACTTATGAGCTTGCGCCGGGGGTTGATACGAATTTAATTATTTATGATCAACGCGGCGGCACGTTGGGCACAAATGATGACATTTCAAATGACGAGCGTAACAAAGGCAATTTTGCCAGCAAATTCACTTGGTATGCCAATTACGAAGGCTATGTGTATGTGATGGTGAGCGAATTGCGCCCACCGCGTGCCGATGAAGTTTCGAGTCATACTTATTCATTAAAATGTACTATCGGCCCTCCCCCGACCCAAGCTGGCCCGGCCGCCCCACCAGCCGCGTCAGGCCCAGATGCCGCACCCAGCCAACAAGCAACGCCTAAGCCTGCCACATCGGGGCCAGAAAAACCCGAAGCCCCTGCGCCCGCGCCTACGCCCATACGCACCCCGCAACCGACCGATGAGCCAATCAAGCCGATTCAACCGTTGACCGTGCGCCCAGTGCAACGCCAAGCACCTGTGGCAACGCCACGCCCGACCACACCGGCTCGTACGATCGCAATTGATATCGCTGTTTTTAATGATGCAAATCGTAACGGCACTTCAGATGCAAGCGAACAAATACGTGGGGTTTCGGTTTGGGTAGTAGACGAACGCACAGGTGCACCATTAGCGCAAAATGAAACCGATGATAGTGGCAATGTCCGTATCAGCGTTAATAGTGACGGCCCTGTGCGTATCAATGTGCCTTTGTTTGGCTATAGCCAGTTGGTAAATGAAACCAATGCGTCGTTGCGAATTGGCATGATCAACGATTTAGTCTTACCAAAAGTATTGCCTTAAAGTCATTCGCAACACACGTATATGTCTATCGGAAAACTACTTTCGCTTTCCACTCGCAACCGTGCGCTGGTAATGCTGGCACTTATGGCATTAGCACCAGTGGTATTAGAAGTAGTTGAATTACCAGTGCGCCGCACGTCTTTTAATATTTTAGGTTCAGAGCTTTCGATTGTCATCTCAACCGATTTTTTGTTGCTGGTATTGTTGCCCGCTTTGGCTTGCGCTGGGGCCGATTGGGTCATTCGTGATCATCCAGATGTGCAAATGGGTGAGATTCCTTTTTTGTTCCCGTTTTGGATTGCGCCCGGGTTTGCCGCCTTTGCCTTAGCCACAGCGTTATCGCGAATTGAATTATGGTCATTGTGGATATTAGTCTTAAGCATTGGCGTAATTGCCATTGGCGTGTTGCTTATGGCCGAATATGTCAGCCTATCGCCCAATACCAATGGCTATATTATTGCTCGTTTGGGGCTAACGGCTGGGGTTTATGCCATTGCGTTTACCCTTTTTGCGCTTATTTATGCTTCGCATGAGCGCAGCTTAATTACGGCAAGCCTCACCTTATTGGTAGCGTTTGGCTTAGCGCTCGACCTCCTCTCGCCACATATTATTGGGCTGAGCAGCACCATTACCCTTGCATTTGTCATTAGCCTAATGATCGGTCAAGCCACATGGGCGCTTAATTATTGGAATATTTCAAATTGGTCAGCCGGAATCGTATTATTGACCTTATTTTATGTCTTGGTTGGTCTTGCGCAACAACATTTTCAAGACCGTCTTACGCGCACCGTATTGATTGAGTTTGCTGGTATAACAATTGTGGCATTGGTAATTGCGTGGCAACTGGCAAATGTTCGATAACATATCTTCAAATTCACTTAACTTGACAATGCCACATTAGCAAATGCAAACAAGGTTTCGCCGATGTCACTATACCCACTTCTGCCTACGGCAGAATTGGGTATAGTGGCATCGGCAGGGGGAGGAGGCAGAACTATGTGTTTCAAAACAAATGAGGCTTATCACAATTAAGAGAGTAAATCTGGATCAGCCATGCTATCTTCGGGGCGAGCAATTTCTCGGGCTTTATCAGTTTGCTGCTTACGTTTTTGTCGCCGTGAAAGCACAATTGGGTCAGCCGGTAGCGTTGCTTTTGCACGATCTAATAATGGGCCAGACTTTGCCAGCCATTCACGCCCAGCTTCGGCATAATGCCGAGCAAACACTTCAAAAATTTCATAAATAGGGGTAATGATCGGTATTTTCCCTAATTCTTCTTCAATCAGATCAATACGCTCGTCTTGATCTGAAATCCGCTTATCACGCGGATGCCATTTTTCATCTTGTGCCACTGAAAATTCTTGCTGCAATTTTTCAATCTTATCGCGAAATGCCTCAGCAATTCGTTTGGCACGTTCCTCAGAATCCCGTTGTAATTCAAATACTTCATTAATCCGCACTTCCATTCGGTTAAGAAATTCAGGGATATCGACCAAAGAACGACGCACTTCTTCACGCATTTGCACAAATCCGGTTGCTTGTGCCGCAATGTCTTCGGCTCGTTGCTTAATACGTTCAATCGTTTCAACATATTCGGCAAATTGGCGTTCACGGCGAATATCGCTGACCCGCTGATTTTCTAACAATTGGCTTTGCGCCTCTAATATTTTTACGGCATCCTCAATTTCGGTCTGTTTACGGCGCACCGCTTCATCTAATA